>JBOGYA010000092.1:0-9571 GCA_050696515.1 Solirubrobacteraceae bacterium | reverse complement strand
GAGCTGCCCAAGACCGCGAGCGGGAAGGTCAAGCGAGCGCAGCTGCGGGGCTGACCTCCACCAGCAGCGCGCGGTCGATGAAGGGCCCGAGCAGTTCCGTGATCGAGGAGGCGGTCATGCCCGCCGTGTCGATCGGGAGGGTGGCGTAGGAGATCGCCAGGCGCACCAGGCACTCCGCGAGCAGCGCCGTGTCGTGCGCCGCGGCCTGCGGCCAGCGCTCGGCGATCGCCATCCGCAGGCGCTCGGCGGCGCCCTCCACGAGCGTGCGGCCGTGCGTGGTGAGGAACGGCAGCATCTCCCCCGGCCCCCGGATCGCGGCCCGGATCAGCGGGTCCTCCGCGGCGGCTGACAGAAACAGGCCGAACGCCGCCGTGAGCGCCGCCTTCGGGTCCTCCAGGTGGGCGTCCAACGCGCCCTCCACCGCGCCGATGAAGCCGTTCGCCTCGCGCAGCACGAACGCCTGCGCGAACTCCTCGCGCGAGCCGAACTCCTTGTAGAGGGTCTGGCGGCTCACCCCCGCCGCCGCCGCCACGTTCGCCATCGTGACTTCGCTCCAGGCCCGGTGCTCGAGCTCGCCGCGGGCCGCGTCGAAGAGCGTGTCGCGCAGCAGCTCGCGCGCCGCGACCGCGTATGGCGTATGGGAGCTCACGCCGCGGCCTCGAAGTCGACCTTGTCGCACACCCCGCAGTCCGGGCAGGCCCAATCGTCGGGGACCTCGCTCCACGGGGTGCCCGCGGGGAAGCCCTCGCGCGGGTGGCCCTGCTCCTCGTCGTAGGTGTAGCCGCAGCCCGGGCAGCGGTAGCGGCTCATGTGGGCGCCCCGTACCGCGCGAGCACGCGGGGGCGCTTGCGCGGGACGATGTTCGCGCGGGCCACGTCCCCACCGTAGTGCACCACGAGCCGCCGGTCCATCACCCGCCGCCACAGCGGGGGTACCGCCGCGAGCAGGATCATCCCCGCGTACCCCGTCGGCAGCTGCGGCGCCTCCTCCATGTGGCGCAGCGCCTGGTAGCGGCGGATCGGGTTGGCGTGGTGGTCGGAGTGGCGCTGCAGGTGGTAGAGCAGCACGTTGGAGGCCACGTTGTTGCTGTTCCAGCTGTGCTCCGGACGGGTGCGCTCGTAGCGGCCGTCCTCGCGGCGGCCGCGCAGCAGGCCGTAGTGCTCCAGGTAGTTGACCACCTCCAGCAGCGAGAACCCGAGCACCGCCTGGGCGAGCAGGTAGGGCAGCACGACCGCACCGAACACCGCCGCGAGCGCGGCGAACAGCACGACGGTCATCGCCCACGCCCCGAGGATGTCGTTGCCGGGCGTCCACGGCGAGCGGCCCATGCGCCGAAGGCGCGTACGCTCGAGCCCCCAAGCGGACTGCAGGCTGCCGGCGACTGTGCGGGGCAGGAATGCGTAGAAGCTCTCCCCCATGCGCGCGCTCGCGGGGTCCTCCGGCGTGGCCACGCGCACGTGGTGCCCGCGGTTGTGCTCGATGAAGAAGTGCCCGTAGGCGCTCTGCGCGAGCGCCACCTTGCTCAGCCACCGCTCCACGCTCGCGCGCTTGTGCCCGAGCTCGTGCGCGGTGTTGATCGCGATCCCGCTCACCACCCCCACCGTCAGCGTCAGCCCGATCGCGTCGAGCGTCGAGAGCTTGCCGTCCGACCACATCCAGCAGGCGAACACCAGCCCGGCGTACTGGATCGGGATGAACGCATACGTGCACCACCGGTAGTAGCGATCCTGCTCCAGCCACTTGATCACGCTGTCGGGCGGGTTCGTCGCGTCCCTGCCGATCAGCAGGTCCAGCAGCGGGAAGATCGCGAACACCAGGATCGGGCCGTAGAACCAGAAGAAGCCGAGCCCGGTGGCCTGCACCAGGCCGTAGGAGAGGAACGGCAGCGTCGGCACGATCAGGCCCAACAGCCACGCATAGCGCTTGGGGTCGCGCCACCGCGCGGGGGTCAGGGAGGCGGAGGCCCGCTCTCCCATGGTCTCCGCGGAGACGGAGTCATGGTCTCCGACCCCCCGCGCGGGACCTCCGCCCGCGGCCACACCCTCCTGAGCATTCCTCGCGGAGGCGGCATCTTCGTTCAACGGCACCGGTACAGTGGACATGTGGTTTGTCTCCTTAGGAGTCAAGCTGGCAAGGTCTGTCTGGGTAGTTTACAGACTTGCCGTAGTTTGTCCAGCCCCCTGACGTGGAGGGCTGTCATGTCTTTGCCACAGATGGGATGTACCCGCTCGAACAGCCGGCCAGGTAGCTCAGATGGTGGGTGGCGTGGCACGCGCTGCGGGAAAGACCGCGCCGAGCAAGCCTCGCGCGGTCGCAGCCCAGAAATTCACCTGATCGAAGTAGTCGCGCCAGAGCACGATCTGCCCGTCGTGAACGTCGAAGCGCCCGCATACCCAGAACTGGACGCGGAGCCGGCCGAACTTCAAGACATCCGTGCGCTCGGTCAGAACCGACGATCCGTCCGCCGAGATCGTGTGCACGTAGACCTCGAACCCGGCGCCTGCCAACCCCAGCGTAGCCCGGAGGAGCCTCTGAACACGCTCACGCCCACGCACGGTGGGCAGCCCAACGTTCACGTACTCAACGTCTACCGCCAGGAGCTCCGCAGCTTCCTCGATGTTCTTAGAGCAGAGCAGATCCAAGAACCTCTCGACCAGCAGAGTCGGGGTCGAGTCACTCTCCCGCTGGTCGGCCTGCCTGCTTATCGCGTCAGCCATGCCGTGACTATACGGCGATCCAGCGGGCTGGCTGAGCTCGGTATTCGCTCCGCGCGAAAGGGGGCATCTCTGGCCATCCCGCACTACGTGGTGCTGTTCTTCCTCTACTCCCAGGGCGCCTTTACTGCTAAAGTAAAGGAATGGCGCGAATCTCAACCAAGAACCAGATCACGATCCCCGTCGCGGCGCTTGACGAGGTCGGGCTGCACGCCGGCGAGCGAGTCACGGTCGAGCCGGCCGGCGACGGGGAACTGCGGATCCGCCGCACGACCACGACCTTCGAGGATGCGTTCGGGACGCTGACGGGCACCTACCCTGCCGGCTATCTCAAGCAGCTCGACGCCGAAGATGAACTGCGGTGAAGCTGCTCCTCGACGCGGACGTCCTGATCGGAGCGCTTGACGGCAGCGACCCGCATCATCATCGCGCTCGCACGCTGTTCACCAAGTGGCGCGACGACCAAGACGCTTGCGCTGTCAGCGTCGTGAACCTGACCGAGGTGCTGATCGCTCCCTCGGCAGACGTGTCGAAGCTCGCCGCCACCCGGGAGGCGATCGCCGCCCTCGGCGTCACCGTGCACCAGCCGAACGAGGCGATCGGGGTCGAGGCCGCGCGCCTGCGACAACGGCACCCGATCAGCCTCCCCGACGCCTACTGCCTCGCGACCGCGAAGCACACAAGCTCGGCGGTCTCGTCATTCGATCAGAAGATCCTTAAGACCGCCGCGCGCGAGGGGATCAAGGTCTCCTAACGCCAGGAGGCGGTTGAACGCAGGGCAACTGGCGCCACGCCAGGATAGAGGTGCGGCATGTACTGTGTTGAGGACGGTAGCCGCAAGAAGGATGGCGATGCACACAGATCCAAGCGACAACGGCGGCCTGTTCCTCGGTCGGCGCCCGGGCACGGGACCGACCCGGTACCGCAACCCGCTCCGGCGTGGCGGCCCGGCGCGCCAGCGTATCGACGGATGCCTAGCGGGCGTGGTATTCGCGATGACGAGCGCCCTCGGCCTGCTCTGCTGGGGGCCCATCCCGCTCGCCTGCCTATGGATCGGGTCGCGCGTGAACTACCTCACGGGCAGCATCAGCCTGGGCATCCTCGCGTCCGCCATCACGCTACTGGCGCTGCTCTTCGGAGTCCTGCAGACCATGCACGACACCGACCGGCTCTGGATCATCCTGCGTCGTGCGTCCGGGCACGACCAGCGAACGGGCGCGCTGAACCGGATCTTCGCGGTCACCGCGGTGGTGGGCGCGACAATCTTCGCCTTCTGGTTCCTCGTGCTCCACGGGCCGGGCTCAACCGAATATTCCGGCGTTCAGGTCCTCGGCAAAACGCTCCCGCGCTAGCCGGACAGACTCCAGGCGCAGTCAATCGGCCCGCCGGAGAACTTGACCAAAGGCATCACCTCACCCCCACTGCGACCCCTCGCGGCCCCCAGTCAGCTCCGCGAGCAGCGCCTGCGGCGTGACGATGCGCACACCACGGTACTCACAGACCGGCAGCAGGTGCCGGTGGTCACCCGAGACGAGCACATCGGCTCTCCTCGCCACCGCGCAGGCCAGGATCACGTCGTCGTCACGGTCTCCCGTAAGCGGCTGCGGCGACTGCTTGGGCGCCCCTACCCGCTCGCTTGCAAGGTCGCTCAGGAACACCCTGATCTCGCGCACCCGCTCCGGCTCGAAGCCAAGCTTCACGCCCAGCACACGCTCCAGCTCACCGAGGACGGGGTCTGCGAGCACCAACTCGATACGGCCGTCGATCGCCGCCTCGATCACCCGACTCGGAGGCCCGCCGGCAACGAACGCCGACACCAGGACGTTGGTGTCGCACAGCACGCGTAGCGTCACACGCGCGAGGCTCGCAGCTCGTCGACCAGCCCCTCGACGTTCTCCGGTCCCACTCCCCGCGCCTCCGCACGCCCTCGTCCATAGCGCTGCAGATCGGCGAAGCGCTCGTGCTGCACGTGGCGGCGCAGCGCATCGCGCACCACCTCGCTCTTGGTCCTGCCCGTCGCCCGGGCGAGCGCCTCAGCCTCGAAGGCAAGCTCGTCGGGGACCGACACGGAGAGCAGACGCGACATATGAAATCATCATATCAGCCACGCTGGCGGGGTAGAGCAGCTGGCCTGGCGGCGGGCGTGGCGGATCGCTTGGCCTGCGAGCTTGGCGGTTGGCCGGCCCGTGCCGTGCGCGGCATCCGGGGCCGGAGCGGTCGCGGCACCAGCGTCAAAGCGGAACCAGCGTTAAAAGGAGCCCCCGGCAGGACTCGAACCTGCGACCCTCGGATTAGAAATCCCATGGCATGAGTGAGTTTAGAGCATTGATGGCCTGTATTCAAACAGTTTCTGAGCGGTAGATCAGGCTGAGCCAAGCTGTTCTGGGAGGAAGTTCGGGAGGAACACGTCCGCCGCGAGCGGTAAGGTTCTCGGGGTGCCCGCCACCGTCCCCACCGCAACCTCCACCCGCAATCCGAGCGAGCGAAGGGACCTCATGGCGACTCTCGCCTTTGACCCACACGCTACGATCAGCGGCCATGTGTGGCTGTACGAGGGCAAGCGCCGCAAGACGTGGTGCGCGAAGTGGCGCGACCAGCATGGGCAGCACGAGAAGCGCCTCGGCCCGGCGTGGGCCGGCAAGGGGCCACCCGCACCTGGATTCCTGCGCGAGCGCGAGGCGCAGGAACTGCTCGACGCGATCCTCGTTGATGCCCGCCGTGGTCAGCTGCGACACGAGCGCACCGGCCTGGCGTTCGCTGACATCGCCGACGAGTGGTTCGAGCGCGGGCGCTTCGAGCGCGACTGGTCGGCCAGCACCCAGGCCGACTATCGCTCGGTGCTCGACGCGCACCTGCTGCCGAAGTTCGGCTCGGAGCGTATCGAGACGATTGGCGCCGACGAGATCGAGCGCTGGCGCAGCCGTCTGGCCGAGGACGGCCGCTCCCGTCGCACGGTCAACAAGATCGTCACCCAGCTGCACACGATCCTCCAGTACGCTGTCGACCACCACGGCCTGATCGCCAACCCCGCCGCGAAGGTCAGGCCGCTGCGCGGGTCCTACGATGCCGCACGCTTTGACTTCTACTCTCCCGAGGAGATCGACGTACTCGTGGCCGCCGCCGCCCGCGGGGCTAACCGTGACCCAAGCCGCCCGGCAGCAAGTGACACTGAGCGCGTGCTGCGTGCCGCAAAGGACCGCCAGGACGCCGCGATCTACCTGACAGCCGCCCTTGGCGGCCTGCGCCGCGGCGAGCTGCTCGCGCTGCGTTGGAAGGACGTGGATTTTGAGCAGTCCTCGATCCGTGTCTTCGAGGGCTACAGCGCCAACCGCGTCGGCAAGCCGAAGTCGCGCAAATCCCGTACCGTGCCGATGGTCGAGGAAATCTCCCGCTCGCTGAGCGACCTGAAGACCCGCGGCGAACATACCGCCGAGGACGACCTGGTGTTCGTCAGCCGCGAAGGCACCCACGTCGACAGCTCTGCCCTGCGGAGGCGGTACATCGCCACGCTCAACGCCGTCGGCCTGCGACGGCTGCGCTTCCATGATCTGCGCCACACCTTTGGCTCGCTGGCGATCAACGCCGCGAGCATCGTCCAGGTCCAAGCGTGGATGGGCCACGCAGACATCAAGACCACGATGCGCTACCTGCACCACAAGAGCCGCGCAGACGACGCCCAGCTACTCTCGACAGCTTTTCGTCCCAAGAAGCGCGATCCTCGCGAGTGCACAGCGGCGTGATTGACAGTGCGTGATCGATGGTCCTCGCCGGCAACAGGCGCTAGAACACGAGAACAGCCGAGTCGCTAACTGCCGGGTATCCCGTGGTTCCGGATGCCCTTGTCTGAATGCCCTCGCGTCATGCTAGGGTAGCTGGGAACGACGCGAAAAAGTGAGCATGCCTACAAAGTGAGTGCTTATGTTTGCCGCTCTCAGCAAACGGATCGCAAAGAGTCTCGGCTGGCCAAGCGATGAGGTTCTGTCCGTATGCCGGGCTGCCCGTCGGGAAGCCCGATCAAACCTAGCTGACGAAGCCGCAAAGGAGACCCTCAGGACGCGGATCCAACAGCATTCTGATCGCACAAAGGAGGGAGCACTAAAGTTGCTAGCAAGTAATCGCGACGAGTTCGCTGGTGATCGCGCCTATCGGCTGCTGGCTGCTTTGATGGCGGATGAGCCAGTCAAGCCGATTAGGCCCGCCGTAGCGTCTCTCTTTGCGCGTGAAGAGGAGCTGGGCAGGGCTCCTTTGGGAGAGGCCGTAAAGCGATTGACAGAACTCGAGCCACGGCTTAGCGAGCTAACGGCAGCAGGCCCGAAGCCGAGTACCTCGGAGGACGAGACGTACGATGAGCACACTCGCGAGATCGTGTATCGGGATGCCGGCCAGCGAGCAGCGACGCTGCTAGGCAAGATCGCTCAGCATCCCGATCCGCTTGTGCGCTCGCGCCTTGCTCTGAGTGTTGCGAACCAATATCTACGGAAACAATATGGCAAGCTGAATACAGAGAATCCCGATGCATCATATTTTTCGGCACCGGATAAAACTGTGCATCTGACAGGCACCCTCATTCGGGGACGAGACTCTCATACTCGCAGGTATCCGCCTCCTACGACATGAATCATGCCCGCCGCCATGGAGTGTGGAGATGTCGGTCGGAGAGTCCCTCAGTGCAGATTCGTGTCAAGGACGCTCGGTTGGTGACTCCGAGAGGGCTTCGCCACCCACGCTGGGCAGCTAGGGAACGTTCGGAGGCAGTTCAGCGGGTTCGCTACTTCACTCATCACCATCATCATTTCGCGCATCGAAATAGGTGATCTCAAAGTCTACGCCATAACGTAGGGAGCCATAGAGCCGGATCTCCACCGCCGTGCCGCGAACCGCAAACAATCCTGCTTCTGTCAGGTTCCTCCCAAACTGCTGAAGGGTGCCGTGCATCATGTGGTCAACGCCTTGAATCGCGAAGCCAGGTATATGCATCAGCCCTAGCCAATGCCCAGCTTGAGAAGCATCGGCCCCGAAAACTCCGATAGTGAAACCCATCATAAACGCTGTGCTCGGTTCCACCGTCCATGTATGGTTAAACGCGGCCCGTGCAACGTCCCCCGGTTGTGATGGCCCTCCCGCTAGTGTATCTTCTCCTCCTTCTTCGATTTGCTGGTTGACTGGTGGGGGCATGACCGCGCCCGGTGCTACGCCGACGCCTCCAGGTAGATTTTCGCCCGTGCCGGACCCGACGGCTGAGAGTCCTCCGGAGGTCTCGTTGAGGGTCCATTTGCCACTGGGGTCGGAGCTGTTGATGGGGTCGCCGTTGGTGTATGCGTAGGCGTTGGCGGAACCGCCTGGCTGTGGGTCGGGTTGGAGGAATCGGCCGAGCTGGGGGATGTATGAGCGGGCGCCCATCGCGATGACGCCGGAGGGTAGTTCGGTCGGGCGCTGTGCTGAGCCGAGCCAGGAGTATCGGGCGGGGGTGCTGGTTGTGGGTACGCCGTACTCGGTGCTGTTTTCGGTGGTGAGCAGTTTTGTTGCGGTTTCGCTGAGTGAGGCGGTGGCGATGATATCACCGTGGAGGTCGGCGAGTTGGAGGATGGGTGCTTCGCTGTTGGTTTGGATAGCTGCGAGGCCGCTGCCGATACCTGGGATGTAGCGTGTCGTGGTGCTGGTCGCGAGGTTCTTGCTCCAGGTGGGGGAGTCCGTTTCGCTGCTGTAGTGCTCGAGGATTTCGGTGCTGCCGGTTGTGATCTCGCGTGTGCGTTGGGCGGGGTCGAGCTTGTAGCTGAGGGTCTGCGCGTTCTGTGTCTGACTGGCGAGCTGGCCATCGACGAAGTAGGTGCTGGTCAGTTCGTGTCCACCGGCGTCGGGGGCGGGGAGGGTGGTGATGTCGCCGAAGGCATCGTAGGCGGTGCCTTCGTCGGTGAGCCGGTTCGCTTCGTCGTAGGTGTGTCGTTCGACGGTGCCGCCTTCGGTGGCGCATTTGCCTTCGGAGCCTGGTTCCCGGCTGGTCAGGCTCCTACGGTTGGTTTCTTCGTCGTAGGCGTAGATGCGGGTCGTGCAGCCTTTGCCGGCCGGGGTTTCCTGGACCTGCGTGAGCCGTGTGGCGGCGTCATAGGTATAGCTCTCGCTGGAGAGGGTACTCGTCTGGGAGAGCAGCTGGCCGTGGATCGATGGCACGGCGGTATCTTTGAGCCAAATGCAGTTTTCGGTGCAGTGCGTGGTCTTTTCGTATTCCAGGCCGGTCGTCTCATTCACGCTGTTGTAGATGTGCTTGGCGCTCATGCCGTTCGGGTAGCCTTCGCTGGTCAGCTTCCCTTCCGGGTCGTAGCTGGCGGTGAACGTGATCCCTCCGTTGGCGGAGTCGAGGAGTTTGGTCGGCAGGCCGGTCGTGGTGTCGTAGGTGTAGGTCTGGGTGCCTTTGCCGTCGTTGGTTTCTTCGGGGCGCCCATCGATGTCGTACTTGTAGGTCGCGGTGTTTTCGTCGGCGTCGGTGTAGGACGTCAGCTGTCCGAGCGCGTTGTAGGTGTTTGTGATCGTTTTTGTTTTGCCTTCAACGGTTGTGCTCTGCTTGATGGGCGTGCCTGTTTCGCTGTTGTATTCGTAGCTGATTTTTGGCAACGCGGTGCCGGTCGTGGAGGTCTCTTCCTTGGTGAGTGGTCGCCCGGCGCCGTCGTAGGTAAAGGTCGTTGTGCGGGTCGCTGAGCCGCTCGTGCTCGTCGTTTTTTCTGGCTCGTTCCAGATGTTGTAGGTGATGGCCGTGATGGGGAGTTTTGGGAGGCTGGTGTCTTCGGGTTGCGCAGCGGGCTGGGTTTGGCAGGGGAGGTTTGCCCATTCGGCGTGTCCGCCGCACCCTGGGTATTCGGAGT
>JBOGYA010000091.1:0-9580 GCA_050696515.1 Solirubrobacteraceae bacterium | reverse complement strand
CACCGCTCGGGGAACCCGCACATGTGCGGGTTCCAGCCAGGGCCGCATGCGGCCCTGGCACCCACGTCGCATGCGACGTGGGCACAACTCCGTCCGACCGGGCTCGTAACTTTCCGCGCATGTCCGAAACCACCATGCGTCGTGCCGTGGCCGAGGCCGTCGGCGCGTTCACGCTCACCTTCATCGGCGCCGGCGCGGCCGCGGCGTCCGGGGCCATCTCCGACCCGTCCCTGATCGGCGTCGCAATCGCCAACGGCCTCGCGATCGGCGTGATGGTCTGCGCGCTCGGGCACATCTCCGGCGGGCACTTCAACCCGGCCGTGACGTTCGGGTTCCTGATCACGCGCAAGATCAAGCCCCCGCTCGCCGTCGTGTACTGGATCGCGCAGTTCGGCGGCGCCGCGCTGGCGGCGCTGCTCGTCAAGGACCTCCTGCCTAGAGCGACGACCGAAGCGGTCAAGCTCGGCGTGCCCGCCCTCGGCCACGGCGTCGACGCGAGCTCCGGCTTCCTGCTCGAGGCGGTCCTCACGTTCTTCCTCGTGTTCGTCGTGTTCGGCGCGGCCGTCGACACGCGCGGCCCGTTCAACGCGGTGGCGGGACTGGCGATCGGCCTGACGATCTCGATCGACGTGCTCTTCGGAGGCCCGTTCACCGGCGCGGCGATGAACCCCTCGCGCGCGTTCGGCCCGCAGCTCGTGGGCGACCATTGGGCCAACGGCTGGGTGTGGTACGCCGGACCGCTGCTCGGCGCCACGGTCGCCGCCTGCCTGTACACGTTCCTCTATCTGCGCAAGGAGCCGACCGCGACTCCGCCGCCAGCCGAGCCCCAGCCAGAGGCGACCTGAGGAGCTAGGACGCCGGCTATCCTCGGCCGGTGGCCCAGCCGCCCCGCATCTACCTCGTCCGCCACGGCCAGACCGCTTACAACGCCGAGGGCCGCTTCCAGGGCCAGGGCCCGGTGCCGCTCGATGCGACCGGCCGCGCCCAGGTGGAGGCCCTCGCCGAGCAGGCAGTCTCCTATGAGTTCGCGTCGCTCTGGTGCAGCCCGCTGCTTCGTGCTCGCGAAACCGCCGACATCGTCACGCGCCGCATCGGCCTGACCCCGCGCGAAGACGCCCGCCTGATGGAGACCGACGCGGGCGAGTGGACCGACCGCTCCTTCGCCGAAGTGCAGGCCGAGGACCCCGAGGGGTTCGCGCGGTTCAAGCGCGGCGACCCCACCTTCGCGTTCCCCGGCGGCGAGTCCTTCGCGCAGCAGGGCGTGCGGGTGGCGGCCGCGTTCCACGACATCAAGCGCGCCGAGGCGCCCACGCTGGTGGTCTGCCACGGTGGAGTGATCCGCATCGCGCTCTTCCAGCGCACCAAAGAGAGGGAGTCCCTCGGGGACTCCGTCCCCAACGCCACGATCGTCCCGCTCGACCCGCGTGGGTCGCGGCGCATCCACCGCGAAGGTGAAATCGCCGCCGCGAGCTGAGCCACGGCAGGACGCCCCGGTGTGCCCGAAGGGACACCCTGCATGTGGCCCGACGGTCCCGCGAGTCATGGACGCGGGCTACTGCGCGCGCAGGCGGCGAAACTCCTCGCGCGCCGAGTACGGGCGGCCCCACATCTGCGTGACCTCCGCGCGCCCCTCCCGCACCTCGCGCACCGCCAGCTCCCCCTCGATGCCCGCGTCGTCGAGCAGTCCCAGGGTGCCGTGCACCGTCGGCGCCGCGGCGGCGTGGCCGAAGCGGTGGGCGACCAGCAGGCGCCAGTGCCAGTCGTGCTTGGAGTACGGGACCGCGTTGCATGTCACCAGGTACACCGCCGCTTCCACGTAGCGCGACTCGTCCGCGATCCGCAGATCGAGCTCCAGGTCGGTCCAGTCGTCGGGCAGCGAGTCCACGATTCGCTGGAAGGTGTCGGCCAATGCCATCGCATTGGAAGCCTACTGGGCGCATATACCACCGGGGCTTCGACTCTCACTTCGCTACATATGCCACCGGGCCTGCGGCACTCATTCCGCCGCATATACCCCCGGCTCCTATCCTCGAACCCGATGGCCACAACCAATACCGACCGACTGCACTCCGAATACCAGGCGCTGACGGAGGGCTGCGGGCTGGTGGACCGCTCCGCGCGCGGCAAGCTCGCGCTCACTGGTATAGGCGCGGTGGAGTTCTTGAACGGGCAGGTCACCAACGAGCTCGCCGGCCTGCGCTCCGGGGAGGGGCGCTACGCAGCGTTCCTGACCAACAAGGGCAAGATGCTCGGCGACCTGCGCATCCTCGCGGTCGGGGGGACCGGCGATCCGGAGGGGCCTCCGAGCGAGCTGTTGCTCGACACCGAGCGCGTGGCGCTGCAGGCGTTGTTCGACACGATCCGCCGCTACAAGATCGGCTACGACGTGGAGTTGCACAAGCGCACGCTGGAGTGCGGGCTGCTCTCGCTGATCGGGCCCGGCGCGCGCGCGTGCGTCGCAGGCTTGGGGGAGATACCTTCAGAGCACGCGCATATACCGGCCACGGAGCACGCGCATATGCCAGCTACGATCGGTGGTGCGCCCGTGCGGCTGATCGCCACCGTCGACGGCGTCGACGTGCTCTGCGAGAGCCCCGGCCTCGACGCCGTGCGCGCGGCCCTGCTCGACGCCGGCGCCGTGCCCGTGAGCGAGGCGGCCGCGGAGATCGTGCGCGTCGAGGCGGGGCGGCCCCGCTACGGGGTGGACGTGGACGAGGGCACGATCCCCCAGGAGGCCGGCCTCAACGAGCGCGCCGTGAGCTTCACGAAGGGCTGCTACGTCGGGCAGGAGACCGTGGCGCGGCTGCACTGGAGGGGCAAACCCAACCGCCACCTGCGCGGCCTGCGCCTCTCCGGACCCGCCGACCCTGGCCCCCCCGCCGCGACCGGCGAGGAGCTGCGCCTGGGCGAGCGTCCCGTGGGGCGCCTGGGAAGCGTGGTCCACTCACCCCGGCTGGGAACTATCGGCCTGGCGCTCGTACGCCGCGAGGCCGCCCCGGGCGACACCGTCGCCGTGGGCGAGCACGGCGCCGTCGCCGAGCTCTGCGAGCTGCCGTTCGCGCCCTGAGGTCAGGGGGCGCCCGGGCGCCCCCCGCCGGGCCGGCGCTCGTGAAGGTGCTTGCGGATCGCGGCCTTCTGGACCTTGAGCGCGTCGGGGCGCGGGGGAGTGTCGAAGGTGTTGGTCACGTTCGGCCCCCGCAGGCTCACTTTGGTGCGCTCTGGGCGCTTGCGGGGATCTTCGAACGGATTGCGTTCAGTCATCACTATCGTCTTCGGTCGGTACTCCCGATTCATGAGTGTACGCCTGCCACTGCTCGTTCAGAAGGTCCACGAGCTGGCTCGCGAGCAGCGGCGAGAAGGAGACGCGCGAAACCACGATCCCCTGCTGCCCCTGGGGGCCGATCCGCAGGAAGTCGAGCGTGAACTCGTGCGGCGTGCGCGCGATCGACGCCGCGTTGGCCCATTTGCCCGCGAACTCCTCCGGGGGCATGATGATGTTGGGGCCCTGCTGGGACTCCTCGGGGGGCTGCGGCTCGGGCACTGCTTGCAGCGTAGCGCGGTGTAGGATTGCGCTCATGGCAATCGACCTGCAGCAGATATCCGAGGTGGACGCAGAGCCGGGCGAGCTGCCCAAGACGATGGCGGCGTGGGTGATCCGCGAGGAGCGCTTCGGCGAGCCCAAGGACGCCTTCCAGCTCGAGGAGATCGAGGTCCCGGAGCCGGGCGCGTTCGAGGTGATCGTGCGCGTGATGGCCGCGGGCGTCAACTACAACAACGTGTGGGCCGCGCTCGGCGAGCCGGTGTCGGTGATGAAGTACGGCGACCACCCACAGTACGGTCACCACATCGGCGGCTCCGACGCCTCGGGCGTGGTGTGGAAGGTCGGCGCCGGCGTCACCCGCTGGAAGCCCGGCGACGAGGTGGTGGTGCACTGCAACCAGGCCTCCTACGAGGACCCCGAGGTCCACGGCCTCGACCCGATGGCCGCGCCCTCGCAGAAGATCTGGGGCTACGAGACGACGTGGGGCTCGTTCGCGCAGTTCACGAAGGTCCAGGCTCAGCAGCTCTTGCCCAAGCCGCACGCGCTCACCTGGGAGGAGGCCGCGTCCTACGGCCTCGTGTACTTCACCGCCTACCGGATGCTGCTCACCCGCTGCAAGCTGCAGGCGGGCCAGAACGTGCTGATCTGGGGCGCCGCCGGCGGCCTCGGCGTGTTCGCCACCCAGATCTGCGCCGCCGCGGGCGCCCACTGCGTCGGCGTCGTGTCCTCCGCCGAGAAGGGCGAGCTCGTCAAGCGCCTCGGCGCCGTCGACTACATCGACCGGGCGGAGTTCGCCGGGATGATGCGCAAAGGCAGCGAGACCCCCGAGGAGGAGAAGGCCCGTTTCAAGGTGTCGCTCGGCTTCGCCAAGCGCGTCAAAGAGCTGCTCGGCGACGCGCCCGACATCGTCTTCGAGCACGTCGGCAAAGCGACCTTCCCGACCTCCGTGTTCACCGTCAAGACGTTCGGCAAAGTCGTGATCTGCGCGGGCACCACCGGCCTCGACCTCGACTTCAACGTCGCGTACCTGTGGATGCGCCAGAAGGAGATCCTCGGCTCGCACTTCGCCAACGCGTACGAGTGCATGAAGGCCAACGAGCTGATCGAGTCTGGCGCCATCCGCCCCGTGCTGTGGCGCACGCTCGGCTTCGAGGGCGTCGCCGAAGCGCACCAGCTGATGCGCGAAAACAAGCACCTCGGCAAGATCTCGATCCTCGTCGGCGCCGAGTCCGAGGGCCTCGGGAAGACCGCCGAGGGCCCCGGAGCAATTCATGCCGAGGTCGGTGCCTGATGGCCGGCATGGGCAACGGCACGGTGATCGTGCCCTGGTACGCCACCGGCTTCCGCGCCGAGGGCTTCGAGGCCGCGCTGAACGAGATCGCCGCCGTCGCGCTGCGCTACGGCGCGAGCTCCTACACTGTGTACCGCTCGCGCGACGACCGCTACCGCTTCCAGCAGCTCGCCCACTTCGAGCGGTACGTGGACTGGGAGCGCTACTGGGAAGGCCCCGAGATGATCGACTTCCGCGTGCGGCACTCCTCCTGGTACCAGGTGCCCGTGCTCTACGGCTGGTGGGACCTCACCTCCTCGGGGACCGTCTCCGAGGAGGCGGAGTGGAGCACCCCTGCGCCCCCTGCCCCGGCCGGCAACGGCCACGGAGGCAACGGCGCGCGCGTGCGCGAGGTCTGAGACTCAACACCTCTCCAAAGGCGCCATCGTCAGCCCGGCGCCCTTGAGCTGCTCCCAGTAGTGCTCGGCGGTCTCCCGGTGGCCGTTGTAGACGACTGCCTGCCCGGAGTTGTGGATCTGGTTGGCGAGTTGGTGGCCCTGCTCGAGCGTGACCCCGGGGATGAACCGCGCGAGCGTGCGGGCGACGTGGTCGAAGGTGTTGTGGTCGTCGTTGCGCACGATCACCCGCCAGGCGCCCCCGAGCCCGCTGCCCGGCCCGCCCGTGCGCGGGAGCTCGATCGTCTCGGTCATGGGGAGCAGGATAAAGGTCTGTTGCCACTACGTACAGAGCGCTCGCACCCTGGCCACCGTGGCCGGCGGCGGGTGCGAAACGGTCCTCACCGGGTCGCCGTTGCCACCGGGTGGGCCGGGGTGCTGTGCGTCGTGAGGCTCTGCACCGCCGCGGCGACCACCTGGGGGTGGGTGTAGGGGGCCATGTGCCCGCCGCTCACCATCTCCAGGCGCGCGTCGGGCAGCGTCGCGGCCAGGCGCCGGCCGCACGCGGGCAGGACGAGCTTGTCGGAGGCGCCCTGAATCACGACCGCGGGCGCCGTGATCCCGCGCAGGCCGCGGTTGACCTCTTCCACCGCGCCATTGGCGGCCAGCCGCTCGCCGGCGATCGCCTCGAGGTTGCCGTGCTTCATGTTGATCGCGAGCACCCGGTGCATATGGGCGGGCGCGACGGGGGCGGGGTCGAACGCTTCACCGTCGCCCTGTTCGGCGGCGAGGGTGAGCAGCAGCTGCGAGAAGGTGACATCGGCGATTTGGCGCACGATTGGCAGCTCGATCGCTTTCAGGAGGTGCGTCTGCACGCGCTCGAAGCTGCCGATGCGCGTGCAGGTCGCCGCCGCGTCCACGAGCACCAGACCCCGCACCTCGCCGGGGTGGCGCTCGGCGAAAGCGAGCGAGATCGCTCCGCCGTAGGAGTGCCCGACGAGGATCGGGCGCCCCAGGTGAAGCTTGCCGATCAGTTCCTGGACGGCCTGGAGCTGGCGGGCGAACGGGAAGTAGCCGCCGGTCGAGAAGCCGAACCCGGGGCGGTCGATCGCGACCGTGCGACGGCCCGGGAGCAGCGCGGTGACCTCGTTGAAATCTTCGGCGGTCCCCGGCAGCCCGTGGATCAGCAGCACCGCGGGTTCGGCGCCGGGCCGTTCCAGGTAGCGCACCCGCAGGCCGCCGGCGAGCTGCGCGAAGCTCCCGGTCGGCCGCGGCGTGGCGGGCAGCCGGCCGTAGGTCCAGTTCAGGAGGACCACGATCAGCGCCAGCCCGAGCAGGACGCGGAGCAGGACTCTGACTCGCAATACGCTTCGCAGCACCCCCGAACCCTACAATCAGAGGCATGGGCAACGATCCGCCCCACCGCCTGCCCGAGCGCGACCGGCCGTGGATGATGCGCACCTACGCGGGGCACTCCACCGCGAAGGCCTCCAACGAGCTCTACCGGCGCAACCTCGCGAAGGGCCAGACGGGGCTGTCGGTGGCGTTCGACCTGCCCACGCAGACCGGGTACGACCCCGACGACGAGCTCGCGCGGGGAGAGGTCGGCAAGGTCGGCGTGCCGATCGCCCACCGGGGCGACATGGAAGCGCTGATGGAGGGCATCCCGCTGGGCGAGATGAACACGTCGATGACGATCAACGCCACCGCGGCGTGGCTGCTGGCGCTGTACATCGTCGCCGCCGAGGCCCAGGGCGCGACCCCCGAGCAGCTCCAGGGGACCACCCAGAACGACATCATCAAGGAGTTCCTCGCGCGCGGCACCTACGCCTTCCCGCCGGCGCCCTCGATGCGGCTGATCGCGGACACGATCGCGTACACCGTCGAGCACGTCCCGAAGTGGAACCCGATCAACATCTGCTCCTACCACCTGCAGGAGGCGGGCGCCACCCCGGTGCAGGAGATCGCCTACGCGATGTCCAACGC
This sequence comes from Solirubrobacteraceae bacterium, assembly GCA_050696515.1. Lineage (GTDB taxonomy): Bacteria > Actinomycetota > Thermoleophilia > Solirubrobacterales > Solirubrobacteraceae > Palsa-744. The sequence goes on along the minus strand of JBOGYA010000091.1, from coordinate 2,388 downwards.
AATCGCCGTCCTGGACGCCGTGAGGGAGAGGATCGGGACCCTGCCCGGAGGGCCGCCAGGAGGGTGGCGCAGCCGGCCGGAGGCCGGCGAGCCGGGCCCCTCCCCATCGAGCCCCCCGCGTGCAACGCAGGGCGCACCCGCGCGTATTGCAGAGGTCTTCGGCCGCATCTCCTTCTTCGTCAACGCGGGTGTCCGCTTCGTGGAGGAGCACGCAAAGCTGCGCGCGATGGGGATTCTGTGGGAGGAGCTGGGGCGCGAGCGCTACGGCGTCGAGGACCCGCGGCTGCTGCGGCTGCGCTACGGGGTGCAGGTCAACTCGCTCGGGCTGACCGAGTCACAGCCTGAGAACAACGTGCAGCGGATCGTGCTGGAGGCGCTGGCGGTGACGATCGGCCGCGACGCCCGCGCACGTGCGATCCAGCTGCCGGCGTGGAACGAGGCGCTGGGCCTGCCGCGCCCGTGGGACCAGCAGTGGTCGCTGCGCATCCAGCAGGTGTTGGCCTACGAAACGGACATCCTCGAGTACCCCGACATCTTCGAGGGCTCGCGGGTGATGGACGGCCTCGTGGCGGAGCTCTTGGAGGGCGCTCGCGCGGAGCTGGCGGTGGTCGCCGAGCACGGCGGCGCGGTCGAGGCGGTCCCCTACATGAAGGGTGCGCTGGTGGACTCCCACCGCGAGCGCCTGCGCCGGATCGAGTCCGGCGAGCAGGTGGTGGTCGGCCAGAACCGCTTCGCCGAGAGCGAGGAGTCCCCGCTGACCGCCGACGCGGAGGGCGGCATCCTCGTGGTGGACCCCGAGGTGGAGGCGCAGCAGATCGAGGCGGTGCGCCGCTGGCGGGCTGAGCGCGACCAGGCGGCCGTGGACGCGGCCCTTCAGGAGCTCGCGCGGGCCGCACAGGACCCCGAGGAGAACCTGATGGCGAGCACGATCGCCGCCGCCCGCGCGGGCGCCACCACGGGCGAGTGGGCGGCGACGCTGCGCGAGGTGTTCGGCTCCTACCGCGCGCCCACCGGCGTCGGCGAGGCGAGCGCGGCCGCAGCCGATGACGGCAGCCGCGCGGCCGAGGAGCTGACAGAGCTGCGCGAGCAGGTCGCGGCGCTCACGGAGCGATTGGGGCGCCGCCCGAAGATTCTCGTCGGCAAGCCCGGCCTCGATGGACACTCCAACGGCGCCGAGCAGCTCGCGGTGCGCGCGCGTGACGCCGGCATGGACGTGGTGTACGAGGGGATCCGCCTGACCCCCGCCCAGATCGCGGCCTCCGCGCTGCAGGAGGGCGTGCACGTGATCGGCCTCTCGATCCTCTCGGGCTCCCACCGCGAGCTGATCCCCGCCGTGCTCGACGCGCTGCGCGAGGCCGGCGTCACCGCGCCGGTCGTGGTTGGCGGAATCATCCCCGAGCAAGACGTCGCCCCGCTGAAGGCAGCCGGCGTCGCCGCGGTGTACACGCCCAAGGACTTCGACCTCACGCGCATCGTGGCTGACATCGTGGCCCTGGTGGGCGAGCGCTCCGCCGCCGTCGCCGCCTCGGTGTAGGGCTTGCCGGACGGCGCGCAACTCGGAGCACGGCTGCGCGAGCGCGACCTGAGCGCGGCGCCGGCGGCGCTCAACCTGCTGGAGAGCACCGCGCCGGGCGACCGCGAGCAGGCCAGGGCGCTGCTGGGAGAGGTCTCCCCGGCCGTGCTGGGCGGCGAGGCGCAGGGACACATAATCGGTGTCACGGGGCCGCCGGGCGCCGGCAAGTCGACGCTGTTGTCGGCCCTGCTGCACGAGTGGCGGGGCGCCGCCCACGCAATGGGTGGTCACGGGCAGACGGTGGCGATGCTCGCGGTGGACCCCAGCTCGCGTCGCTCCGGCGGCTCGCTGCTGGGCGACCGCGCGCGCATCGAGTTCGACCCGGCGGACCGCGGCGTGTTCATCCGCTCGACCGCGGCCGGCGAGCGGCTCGGCGGAATCGCGTGGGGCACCCGCGCGGCGGCGCGGGCGCTGGCGGCGGCGTTCGACGTGGTGGTGGTCGAGACGGTCGGGGTCGGCCAGGCAGAGACCGAGGTCGCGGAGGTCGCGGACACCGTGGTGGTGGTCGTGCAGCCCGGCAGCGGCGACACGCTGCAGTTCCTGAAGTCGGGGATCATGGAGATCCCGGACGTGCTGGTCGTGACGAAGGCCGACCTCGGGCGGGTCGCCCTCAACGCTCGGCGCGACCTCGCCGCGGCAGCACGCTCGCTCGGCGGACGCTCCACCGCGGTGCTCGCGGTCTCTTCGCTACCTCCGCCCGCGGGGGTGGACGAGTTGCGGGAGGCACTCGCTCAGCGATGGTTGCAGCTGAGCGCCGACGGCCGCGGCGCACTCACGACTCGGCGGGTGGGCGCCCGGCGCGCGGGGGCCCTCAC
>JBOGYA010000090.1:0-9653 GCA_050696515.1 Solirubrobacteraceae bacterium | reverse complement strand
ATTGAGGAGAACGCAACGATGACGTGGGCTGCCCCTCTGCATACGTGGCTGGGGTTCGTCATCAGTCATCTACGGGCCGAGGTCGATAAGCAGTTGCAGGCCGAGATCGAATGGGTCAACGACATCTCTAGGGATCTCAAAGCCAGGCGGTCGAATCGATGACGCTCCTGGCCATGTCCGAGGTCAGCAAGAGCTACCGGGATGGGTTGCGCCCAAGGCTGGTGCTGGATCGCGTCTCGTTCGAGACTGATGCGGGCGAAACGATCGGCGTGCTGGCCGCCCGGCTGGCGGGCAAGACAACGCTGTTGAAGATCGCCGCTGGCTTAGAGCTGCCAGACTCAGGCTCGGTGTTGTGGGGGTCCCACGATCTTGCCCGGATGAGCAACGACCGGCGGGCGAGCTTCCGTCGCCGGCAAGGGATTGCGTTGGCGTCGTGCGATTGGCGTCCGGTGGCATCGATACCTGTCGTCACGCACGTAGCGACGCCGCTCTATAGCGACGGGCTGAAAATGAGCGAGGCCGAACGCTGTGCGCATCGCGCGCTTGAATGGGCGGAAGCCTCGCACCTTGGGCATCGCACTACCGACCGGCTCGGGGTGAGCGACCGTGTGCGTGTCGAGCTGGCACGGGCGCTCGTGCGCGAACCACGTCTGCTGCTGGTGGACGAACCAGCGTTGCTGCCGCGTCCGAGCGACGCATGGGAGTTCTTCGCTCTCATTCACGAGCTGCCCAAGCAGTTCGGCTTGGCGCTCGTGATCGCCTCCGAAGAGGTCACGGCGTTGCGGGGGGCGCATCGCGTGATGAGCCTCGATGGCGGGCTGTACTCCACCGATACGCGTCGCAAGGTGGTGGAGTTGAGGCCCGGCAGGGGCGCGAGGCCGGACGCATCGTGAGCACGCTTGAACTGCTCGGTGTCGTCAAGCACTACAAGGCGGGCGACGAGACGGTGCGCGCGGTCGATGGCGTCTCCCTGAGCGTCGCCCCTGGAGAGTTCGTCGCGCTGTACGGACCAAGCGGCTCGGGCAAGACGACGCTGCTGCTGATGGCAGCCGCGATCATGCGCCCGGACAGTGGTAGCGTCAGGTTCGGCGAGCTTGAGCTTGGCAGCCTCTCTCCACGCGAGAGCGCCCGCTACCGTCGCGAGCAGGTAGGCGTCGTCTTCCAGTCCTTTCATCTGGTTGCGGGCGCCTCAGCGCTCGATAACGCAGGGATGAAGCTGCTGGCGCTCGGGTTGAAAATGAGCGAGGCCGAACGCGCTGCGCGCCCTTGGCTTGAGCGAGTCGGGCTGGGTAAGCGCTTGGAGCACACGCCGGCCGAAATGTCGATGGGTGAGCGCCAGCGAGTGGCGATTGCGCGGGCGCTGGCGAGCAGCCCCCGGCTGCTGCTGGCGGATGAGCCGACCGGGAATCTGGACTCAAAGCGCAGCGGCGAAGTCCTGGCGATGCTCAAGGAGATCGGCCGCGAGCAGGAGATCCCTGTCTTGCTGGTTACGCACGACGCGCAGGCCACGTCGTATGTCGATCGCGTCCATACGCTGCGGGACGGGCAGATCATCGACGGCCTCGGTGTCGAGCTACAGCCGACCCTCTCCTGATGCGTCGGCTCTCGCTCGACCCGCTCATCCTCGGCCTTCGGGTGAGCGTCCTGTTCGGTATGTACTGGCAGCGGATCAAGAACCACGCGGTCGGGGAGCTGCTGGCCGGCGTTGGCATCGCAATCGGTGTGGCACTCGTGTTCGGTGTGCTGGTTGCCAACACGAGTATCGTCGGCTCCGCCCGCGAAATCCTCCACGACGTTGACGGCACCGCCTCGCTGGAAGTGGCGGCGCGTTCATCGCAGGGGTTCAGCGAGACGTTGGCGAAGCGCGCCTCGAGTTTGCCGGGCGTCAGGGATTCGGCGTACTTGCTCAGGGAGGACGCCATCATTGGGGGTCCGGCCGGGGAACGGCCGGTGCAGCTCGTTGGCGTAACTGCCGGCCTGGTCGGGCTGGAAGGCTCGGCGACGCAGAATCTCGGCGCTGGGGCGCTGCTGCTGGCCGGCGGCGGCCTTGGCCTTCCCTCCGGGGTGGCGCAGTCGATCGGCACGCGGACGGAATCGACCGTCCGGCTGTTGGCGAACGGGCAGGCCCACACCGCCAGGGTGCGCGCGGTGCTCGGCGAAGGCGCGATCGGCGCGGTTGCTGCGAGCGGCATCGTCGTCGCGCTGCTGCCCTACGCGCAGACGCTCACCGGGCAGCCGGGGCGAGTCACCAATGTGCTCATCCGCACGCAGCCGGGTAAGACGCGCCGGGTCGCCCGTGAGCTGCGTGCACTCGCCGGCGACACGCTAGACGTGGTGCCGGCCGACAACGAACTGCGGCTGGTGGAGGGTGCCGCGGCGCCGACCACCCAATCCACGTCGCTGTTCGTCGCCATCTCGGTGATGGTGGGAGTGCTGCTGGCGCTGAACGCCATGCTGCTCACCATGCCCGAGCGTCGCCGGATCATTGCCGAGATGCGCGCCCAGGGCTTCGACTCCCGACAGGTGCTCATCATCCTGGCGTTCCAGGCGGGCCTGCTCGGCATCACCGCGTCGCTGGTGGGAATCGCCGTCGGTGATGTGCTGGCTCACACGCTGTTTCAGGAAGTGCCCAGCTATATCGCTATCGCGTTTCCAGCGAGCGGTCATCAGACGGTGCATTTGAGCGCGGTGTTGATCGCGCTGGGTTGCGGCGTGGCGGCGGCGGTGCTGGCGTCGATGTCTCCGGTCCTCGATCTGCGCTCGGGTGAGCCGGTGGACGCGGTGCTGCACAAGTCGGGCGAGCCAGGGCAGAACATCAGCCAGCGGGTAGCGCGCCGGGCCGCGATCGTGGGCGCTGCCTTGATCGCGGTGGTCACGGCTGTGGTCGTGGTCGACTCGGGCCTTACCGCTGGCGGTGGGGTGCTGCTGGCGGTGGCGGCACTCTGCTTCATTCCTCTGGCCTTTCGCGTCGCCACACGTCTCATGCGCTACATCGGCCGGCAGTACCACGGCGGGATGCTGGCCGTCGCAGTCATCGAACTGGATGGGACTGCCACCCGCTCGGCGGCACTGGCGGGCATCGCGGCGCTCGCGATCTACGGATCGGTCGCCGTGGGTGGCGCGCGGAATGACCTGATCGACGGTCTAGACCAAGACGTCCAGCAGACATACGAGCAAGCGCAGATTTGGGTATTTAGTAACGAGAAAAACATCTTTGTCACCGACAGCTTTCAGGCTCGCGGAGTACTAGCCGCTATCACCAGAGCGCCGGAGGTCGCCTCGGTCAGCGTGTACCAGGACGCCTACCTCAATGACGGTTCGCGGCGGCTTTGGATACGTGCGCGACCCCCCAACAGCCCAAAAATCCTTTTCTCCAGTCAGCTCTTGCAAGGCGACCTCGCACATGCCTCGGCATTGCTGCGCCGTGGCGGCTGGGCGGCCGTCTCCAAAGCGTTCGCTGATGAACACCACCTGCACATCGGCGGCACATTCACCCTGCCGACCCCTACGGGGACGGCCCGGCTTGGGGTGGCGGCGATCACCACCAACATCGGATGGCCGCCCGGCGCCATCACCATCAACACTACGGACTACCGTCGCTCGTGGGACTCCGCCGACCCGACCGCACTGGCGATCAACCTCAAGCCGGGTATGAGCCTCGAAGCCGGCAGACGCGCGGTGACACAGGCGGTTAGCGGACATAGCGGGCTGCAGGTGCGGACCTTCCATGAACGCATCGCCTACCTCGACCATGAAGCGAGTCAGGGTCTGCGAAGTCTCAGTGAGATATCCACTCTGCTGTTGTTGACAGCGGCGCTGGCGCTCGCTGCCGCGCTTTCGACCGCCATCTACCAGCGACGTGCGCGGCTGGCCATGCTGAAGGCCGACGGTTTCGACCGCCTCCAGCTCTGGCGCGGCCTGCTGGTGGAGAGCACCGTTATCCTCGCCATCGGTTGTCTCGACGGGGCGATCCTCGGGCTGTATGGACACGCCCTCGCCGACCGCTACTTGAGGCTCGGGACCGGCTTTCCCGCACCGTTCTCCCTCGGCCTGCCGCAAGCTATCTTCACGCTGCTGGTCGTCGTGGGGATCGCCCTGGCGGTGATCGCGCTGCCTGGCTATTCCGCCGCTGGCATCCCAACAGAGGCCAGTTTTCAGGAGTGATATTGCGCGCAAGGATCGCACACGAGACCATATCGTGTGTCCTCGGCATTCAATGAACGCATGGCCCGCGCGGCGGCGTTTGCCTCGGCCGCGCGCAGCTATTGGCTCGATGTCTTCCCGGTCGTTCGTCGAGAGATCCATCGCTTGCGGATCGAGGCCAGTCGGATTCCCAACCCGACGCTGCGGCGGCTCGCGCTTGAAGCGCAGGAGGTCAAGTGGGCGAGCCTGGAGGGCGCTGCGGCGTTCGCCGCGTTCGTCCCGCCGGTGCTCCGTCCCCCCGTCGCGCGTCTGCTGGTCGGCTACCAGGCCGCCTTCGACTACGCCGACACGCTGATGGAGCAGCCAAGCTGCGTCCCGGCCGCAAACGCGCGGCAGCTTCACGCCGCGCTCCTCGCCATCCTCGAACCTGGCCGTCCGCACCCCGACTACTACCGCCATCACATTTGCAGCCACGACGGTGGCTACCTCACCCGGCTAGTGGACGGTTGCCGCTCCGTTGTCGCCAAGCTGCCCGCCTACCCGCCACTGGCCGCCAGGGTCATCAAGAGCGCCCAGCGGGGTGTCGAATACCAGTGCCGCATCAGCCTCTCCACCGAGAAGGACCATCCGGCGCTCAGCCGATGGGCCACGCAGACCACGCCGTACCGTCTGCGCTGGTGGGAGACAGGGGCATCGTGTGGATCGTCGCTGGACACCCTCGCGTTGCTCGCCGCCGCCGCCAACCCGATCACCAACGATCGCCATGCTGAGGCGATTGAGGCCCTGTACTGGCCGTGGGCCGGCGCCCTGCACACCCTCCTGGACTGCCTCATCGATCGCGCCGACGATGCCGCCAACGACCGGCCCAACCTGCTCGACCTCTACGCCTCATCGCACGAGACCGCCGAGCGCATGGGGTTCCTGACCGCTGAGGCTGCTCGCCTCGCCGCCGCAGCCGGGGCCGACCACACCCTCATCTTGGCCGGCATGGCGAGCCTCTACATCTCCGACCCGCAGGCGTGGGTGCCAGAGGCTCGCCCCACCGCTGAAAGCGTGCTCGCCGCACTCGGGGACCTGGGGGTGCCCACGATGCTGGTTCTACGCACCCGTCGGCTCGCTCGTAGCGACTAGGGATACGTCCGCGCCACTATTGACTCCATATCAAGTCCTGGATACCTATTGCCGGTATACCCCGTTCTGGATACCTATTTACGGTATATCCGATTCTGGACTTCACATGAGCGCCACGGTCGGTCAAGCTCACTTGTGCGATGACCTACGAGGCCGCAGACCGGTCTATCAATCGACATGGCGAGGGGGCAGCGCCTCATCGTTACCGGCAGTGGCCCGACCCATGCCAAAATCACAAGCGCTCGGAGAAAGGGCAGGAAGGAGGGCCGGGCCGGTGTCCGGAATGCGATGCAAAGAAGGAACGGGAGGCGCAGCAGCGATGTCGGTCGTCGGTGGCGGAATTCAGGAGAGCCCACGAGGGGGCATTCGGACGAAGCAGCTGTTCATATTTACGATCGCGGCTGCGACTGCATGGGCGTTGACGACTGCATCCAGCGCAAGCGCGCAAGTAATCTCCCAAGGGGCCCTGAGCGTCCTAGTGGCGAGGGCCGAGCAGTCGGGCACCGTCACGTCGGCTGAAGCCGTACCCACCACGGCGGGCGCGGCCCTTGAGCTGAATCCCCATTTCGTGCCAGACGAGAGCGCGATGCCACAGTCAGTGGCGGAAACCCCTGTCCTCGTGGTGGCGATGCACGGTCATTTCGTCTACCAGATGGCAAAGGTGCGTCCGGGTACCGACCCACCCGAAGGCAGCACGTTTGCCTACACGGTCGATTCGGCCACGGGAGAAGTCGCGGCGACCTACGTCGGCAACGAATCGCCAAAGCTGTCCACGCTCGGTGCCGTGGAACGATTCACAGCGAGCCAGAGCAGCGCGATTATCAGCCGCGCCACACATCGTCTCCCCCACATCAAACCTAGTAGGCTACGGGCGAAGGCCGCGACCTGGGGCAGCGGGTGCAAAATCACGGAAAATTATCACTGCTATGTGCTCGCGACCTGGGGCATGACCGGGTCTGAAGAGGTCGAGGCCACGCAAGAGGAACAGAAAACCACCACGATGAACGTGCCGGAATCCGCAAACGGCGATTTCGTGGATATGGAGGAGTGGGTGCTCTTCAGCAACGGCACGAAATATGTCGAGGCCGGCCAGGAGGGCGGCGCCCACAAAGGCTGCTGCACTATCTGGTGGTTCTGGGCTCTGACTTACGGACCGAACCCGGGGGAATACTTCGCCTACGAAGGGCCACCCTACACGTGGGAAATCCCATATAACGTGTACGCCCACTACGAGTGGAAGTCAATCAACCCCACCAATGCGACGTGGTGCCTCATCATCGGTCCCAACTGGGAAACGCAATACGCTTGTTATACTGGCTTCTCGGTCTATACAAAAGACCTGGAAGCCGGAGGTGAGATCGCCACCGAACAAAAGCCTTCGTTCGCCGGTTCGCAGCTCGTCAATGGCCAGTGGTTGAACGGTACCTATAAAGGATGGAGCTTCGCCAGTTATGGGACCATCGGCCCAAAAGGCTCCGCTCCGGGCTTGTGCTATGGTTACATCGGGCCGACTCCCGGCGATATGAACTATGGGACCTGCTGATAGGAATACGGGATGAAACTACTGACCCTTCTTGTGGTCGTGGCAGTTGGCAGCGGTGGACCACCCGCGGCGATCAGGTATCGCAGGGAGCACCATCTGCCACCGTCTGTGTTCCGACAGGCCACGATCAGCGTGTCACGCTATACGCCAACCGGCTTGCGGTTCATCGCGACGAGTCATGGCAAGCTGAGAGTACACCTGCCCCCAGGGCGCTACCTGATCAGCGCAGTGGCCAACGACACACCGGGGCAAACGCCAAACCCGCCGTGTGGCTCCGCGCGGCAGCCGCAGAGCTTCAGGCCAGGGCACGGGTTTACGATCAAGATCAAGCGCGGAACTCCGCGCGTCCACGTGACGCTGGAATGCTTGATTAAATAAACGAATCGATGGTCGGCGGGTCGACTCTTTAAAGCACGGCCATCTCCGGCCGGCGCTCCGCCCACGGGCGCGCGGCTTCCAGCTGCGTGGCAAGCGCAAGCAGCGTCGCCTCCTCCGCGGGGCGGCCGACCAGCTGCACCGCGAGCGGTAGGCCGTCATCGCCGTGGAACAGCGGCAGCGAGATGCCGGGCTGGCCGCTGGCGTTGAACACCGGGGTGAAGGGCGTGAATAGGCCGGAGCGGTTGAACGTGGCCATCGGCTCCGGGGCCGCGGGGTCGAGCGTCCCGAGCGCCAGCGGGCGCTCGGCCAGAGCGGGGGTCAGCAGCGCGTCGTAGGGCTCCAGGAACTCCACCAGCTGGCGGGTGAACGCCTGCAGCCTCACCGACGCGCCGAAGCCCTCCACGGCGCTCATTTTCTTGACCATCGAGAAGATCGCCCAGCTCATCGGCTCCATGTCCTCAGCGGTCGGCTCGCGGCCGGCGACGATCCCGGAGAAGGCGATCGAGAGGCCGATGTGGGTGCAGAACACCGCCCCGAACAGCTCCCTCACGCCGTCGATCTGCCACGGCGGCTCGACCTCCTGCACCTCATGGCCGAGCCCACGCAGGAGCTCGGCGGCCTCACCCACCGCCTCCGCGGCCACCGGGTCGATCGTGGCGTCGGCGATCGGCGGCAGCGTGGTGGTGGCGATCCGGAATGGACGCCCGCCCGGGCCTCCGGTCATTGTGGCGGCGTCCGCGAACGGGCGGGCCGGGGGCGGAGCCCAGGTGGCGTCGCCGGTCTCGTAGCCAGCGAGCACGTCGAGGATCGCGGCGGTGTCGGCGACCGTGCGGGTGAGCACTCCGTCGATGCCCAGCGAGGAGTCGCCCAGTTCCGGGGCCGCGGAGATGCGCCCGCGCTGGGGCTTGAGCCCCACCAGGCCGCAGCACGCGGCGGGGATGCGGATCGAGCCGCCGCCGTCGTTGCCGTGCGCGACCGGCACCATGCCGGAGGCGACCGCGGCGGCCGAGCCTCCGGAGGAGCCGCCCGGGGTGCGCTCCAGGTCCCAGGGGTTGCGCGTGGGTCCGAACAGGCGCGCCTCGGTGGTCGGCAGGATGCCGTACTCCGGCAGCGTGGTGGAGCCCACCACGATGAAGCCGGCCCGCTTCAGCCGGCGGGTGACGTTGTGGTCGTAGCTGGCGGTGAAGTCCTTCATCAGCGAGCATCCGTAGGTGAGTCGCAGTCCGCTCACCGGCCGGTTGTTCTTGATCGCGATCGGGACCCCGGCGAAGGGGCGCTCGTCGCCCGGGTGCACCTCATCCGCTGCCGCCAGCGCGCGCTCGGCGTCGATCTCCACGAAAGCGTTCAGACTTGGGTTGAGCTCCTCGATGCGATCGAGCGAGCACTGCACCAGCTCGCGCGCGGAGAGCTCCCCGGCGCGTACCATCCCCGCGAGCTCACTCGCCGAGCGGAACATCAGATCGTCGTCGGACACGGCTCCTCCTCGTTTCTCGTAGGGACGGGCACGCGCCCGTCGCAGGCAGAGCCTACGCCCCTGTGGGGGATCGTGGTCGAGCCCATTCCTGCGACCATGTGCCTGCCCAGAAGGCAACCCGGCCGGTCGCCACGGAACCCGCGGCAGCCGGCCTCACCCCGTCAGCAGCGAGCCCAGAAAGCGAGTGCCATGAGCACGGTTCAGACAGCACCGGAGGTCCAGTCGGGTCTCGAAGGCGTCGTTGCCTTCGCGACCGAGATCGCGGAGCCCGACAAAGCGGGGGGCGCGCTGCGCTACCGCGGCGTCGATATCGAGGACCTCGTGGGGGCCGTTCCCTACGAGCAGGTGTGGGGCCTACTGGTCGACGGCCGCTTCAAACCGGGGCTGCCCCCCGCCGAACCGCACCCGCTGACGGTGCGCTCGGGCGACCCCCGTGTGGATGTGCAGGTGGGATTGGCGATGCTCGCGCCGGAGTGGGGCTTCAACCAGCTGATCGACATCTCCGACGAGCAGGCCCGGGAGAACCTCGCGCGCGCCTCGGTGATGGCGCTCTCCTTCGTGGCCCAGTCCGCGCGCGGCGTCGGACAGCCGCCAGTGCCCCAGGAGGAGATCGACCGCGCCGGCTCGATCCCCGAGCGTTTCCTAATCCGCTGGCGTGGAGAGGCCGACCCCAGGCACGTGAAGGCGATCGACGCCTACTGGGTCTCCGCCGCGGAGCACGGGGTCAACGCCTCCACCTTCGTCGCCCGCATCGCCGCCTCGACCGGCGCGGACGTCGCCGCCGCGTTGTCGGGCGCGGTGGGAACGCTTTCGGGCCCGCTGCACGGCGGGGCGCCCTCGCGTGTGCTGAAGATGCTCGAGGAAGTGGAACGCGCGGGGGACGCCGAGCTCTGGGTGAAGGAGGCGTTGGACCGCGGGGAGCGGCTGATGGGCTTCGGCCACCGCATCTACCGCGCCGAAGATCCCCGTGCGCGGGTCATGCGC
>JBOGYA010000089.1:0-9686 GCA_050696515.1 Solirubrobacteraceae bacterium | reverse complement strand
CTGCTCGCCACCGCGCTCGCGCGCGAGAGCCGCAACCGCCGAGCGGGCGAGCTTCTCGCGGCCGGCGTCGCCGCGGCGGAGATACCGGCTCAGATCGGGCAGGCGGTGGAGGCGCTCGAGTCGGTGCCGCTGCTGGCGCGCGCATTGGAGCACGCCGGCGGGCAGGTGGTGGTCACGAGCGCCCTCGGCCGCCTGATCTCGGGGGCGCTGCCGCTGGAGGAGTGGGTTGCGCTGGTGCGCGCCACCGTCCCCCCGCCGGCCCGTTGGCGCCGTCGTCCACGGCCCGGCTTCTGGCGGCGGGTGTGGCGGCGGTTGTCGGGCTCATAGCCCTCCCCCGGCCACGACCCCTGTAGCGGAGAGGCGCGGCCACCGACGCGGCAGCAGCAAGGGAGGGGTGGTGTTGTGTTCTTCTTTTTGGAGTGCGTACCCCTATGGTATTAGTGAAGTAGATACTATCGGGAGACGCGCATTAAAAAGAACATACTCACCCCCACACCAGTACACCTATAGTATTAGCCTAGTATCTACAATCGCATCCGCTACCAGCGAACCCACACCCAGCAGAGAGGCGACATATGCCAATGCCACCCAATGGTCAATCGAGGGCGAGGAGGGAGGGCGAAGTCGACCCCACCTTCGGCCTGAAGCTGGACCCCGATGAATTCGCCGAGCAGGAGCGCCGGCGCGAGAAGATCCTCAAGATGCAGGACACCATCCGTCCCGGCCGCACCACTCCCATCGCGATCCGCTTCGACCAGCTCACCCTCAGGCGACTCAAGACGCTCGCCACCCTCCACAACACCGGCTACCAGACGCTACTGAAGGAGTTCGTCGTAGAACGCCTCTACGAGGAGGAGAAGCGCGCGGGCATCATCGACCCATGAGCGTGCTCACCACGGCCTCGTAGACCCCAGCGCCGTGGGCCGCCTCGCACACGCGCACGTTCCCGTACCCGGCGAGCGCCTCCCGGATCGTCGGGTCGCGCGCGGCCGCGTTGGCCACCAGCCAAAAGGTCCGTACGTGCTCCGCGCTCGTAAGGTCCTCGCGCGAGTCTCCCACCGCGAAGGTCTCCTCCCGCGCGTACCCCCGCGCGCGGCGGTGGAAGGCGACGGCCGCCGCCTTCGAGGCGCCCGCCGGCACGAGGTGGTAGCCGCGCACCTGCGGCAGGTCGGCCAGCGCCGGGGAGCGCCGGCTCACAGCGCCGTTGTCCACCAGCCGCAACCCCTCGTGGCCGTGGTCCGCGAGCACCCCGTTGACCTCCCCCGCGTCCACCAGACCCCGGAAGAGGTGCGAGACCTCGCGTTCGATGTGCCACGGGTCGTGGTACTCCAGGCGGCCCGTGTAGTGCTCCAGCAGCAGGGCGGGCGCACCCGAGCGCTCGATCTGCTGGGCGATCGTCTCCTCCCCCGGGCGCATGCCGCCGGTCAGCCAGTGCTCCTCGCCGTCGAGCACCACGCACGCCCCGGTCTCGTAGATATAGGAGCTCTGGCCCAAGAGGCGGGCGTCCTCGGCCAACGGTCCCTTGCGCCGGCCCGACATCAGCACCACCTCCACCCCCGCCCGCAGGCACGCCTGCACCGCGCGCACCCCCTCGATCGCAACCTCCCCCTCGCCGTCGTGCAGCAGCGAGGCGCCCTTGCCCAACAGCGTGCCGTCGAGGTCGAGGTACAGGCAGCGCACGCTCACCCTCCGCCCCCGCGCACGCGCGGCTCCCGGCCCCCGGTCACGCTCCGCACCCGCGCCACGCTCAGGCGACCCTCACGTTTCCAAGCGGCGGGCGCTCGAGCGCGGGCACGCACTCCAGCGCAGTGAGGCGCCCCTCGCTCTCCATGCGCCGCGCGATCGCCGCGAGCACTGTGTGCGCCATCGGCGTCAGCGCCGCAAGCGGCTGGTTGCGGTTGCGGTGCACCTCGAGGTCCACCTGCGCTATCCCCTCCAGGCCGACCTCCCGCCACACGTCGATCAACATCGCGATCTCCACCCCATAGCCGGTCGCGAACGGGACTCGCTCCAGCAGCTCCCGCCGCGCCGCCACCTCTCCCGCGAGCGGCTGGCGCACCTCCGCGAGATCGGGGTAGAAGAGCGCCAGCGCCGGGCGCGCCGCCAGGTGGTTCACGCGCCCCCCGCCCTCCCGCACAGTCACCCCGCCGTGCTCGAACGGGCGCCGGTAGAACGCCTTCACGAACTCCACCCCTCCCTCACACACGAGCGGGCCGAGCAGGCCCGTCGCGAAGTGGGCCGAGAAGCCCTCGGTGTCGGCGTCCAGGTAGCACACCACGTCCCCCTCCATCACCGACAGCGCGCGCCACATCGCGTCCCCCTTGCCCATCGCCTGGCCGAACTGGGGCAGCAGCTCCGCCTCCTGGTACACCGCCGCGCCCGCCCGCCGCGCCACCCCCGCCGTCCCGTCGCGCGAGGCCGCGTCCACCACCACGATCTCGTCGATCGCCCCCGCCTCCTTCAGCTTGACGAGCTCCCCCACGATCGCGCCCACCGTCCCCGCGCACTCCTTCGCCGGCAGGCACACCGACACGGACCCCGCGCGCTCGCGCGCGATCCGCTCCACCGAGTAGAGCGAATGGTGGAAAGTGCGCTCTCGCGCCCACTTTTCCGCAGTCGAGCCCGCCATCGCCTCTACTATCGCAACCGGTGGCGATAGAGCGCACGATCGAGCCTTGGAGCGCCCTGCTCGACGAGGGCCGCGCCGACGGGCGGCTCGTGCGCGAGGCCCACGATTGGAGGTCCGCCCACTCCGCGGCGGCGCTCGTAGACGTCCCCACGGAGCTCCACCCCGAGGCGCTCGCCGCGCTGGAGCGCGCCGGCATCGAGCGGCTCTACTCCCACCAGGCCCGCGCGCTGCACGCGGCGTGGGAGGGGCCTTTGATCGTCACCACGGGGACCGCCTCGGGCAAGTCGCTGTGCTTCAACCTCCCCACCCTCGACGTGCTCTGCCGCGACCCCCACGCGCGCGCACTCTACCTCTACCCCACCAAGGCGCTCGCGCAGGACCAGGCGCGAGCGCTCGCGCGCTTCGGCCTCGGCGAGCGCCTGCGGCCGGCGATCTACGACGGTGACACCCCCCGCGAGGCCCGCACCCAGATCCGCCGCCGCGCGAACGTGGTGCTCACCAACCCCGACATGCTGCACCTCGGCATCCTCCCCCACCACGAAGCGTGGGCCACCTTCTTCGCCAACCTCGCCGTCGTCGTCGTCGACGAGGCCCACGTCTACCGCGGCGTGTTCGGCTCCCACGTTGCGGGCGTCCTGCGCCGCCTGCGCCGGATCGCCGCCGCCTACGCCACCGAACCGCGCTTCCTGCTCGCCTCCGCGACGATCGCCAACCCGCTGGAGCTCGCCGAGCGGCTTACCGGCCTGGAGGGGATCGGGCTGATCGACGAGGACGGCTCCCCCGCCCCCCGGCGGCAGATCGCGATGTGGAACCCCCCGCTCACCGACGCCGCGCTCGGCGCACGGCGCTCCGCGCTGGGCGAGGCCGCCGAGCTGCTCGCCCGGCTCGTGCGCGACGGCGCGCGCGCGATCTGCTTCATGAAGTCCCGCAAGGGCGTCGAGCTGCTCGCCCGGCTCGTGCGCGAGGAGCTCGAGCGCGAGGACCCCGCGCTCGCCGACCTCGTGGTCCCCTACCGCGCCGGCTACACCCCCCAACAGCGGCGCGAGCTCGAGGGCCGCCTCGTGCGCGGGGAGCTGCGCGCGGTGATCACCACCGACGCGCTGGAGCTGGGGATCGACATCGGCGAGCTCGACGCCGCGGTGGTCGTCACCTTCCCCGGCACCGTGGCCTCGCTACGCCAGATGTGGGGGCGCGCCGGACGGCGCGGACGGGGCCTCGCCGTGTACATCGCCGGGGAGGACGCCCTCGACCAGTTCTTCTGCCGCCACCCCGACGAGTTCCTGGAGCGGCCCGTGGAGGCCGCGATCCTCGACCACGAGAGCCCCCAGATCCACCTCGCCCACCTGCTCTGCGCCGCCTTCGAGGGGCCGCTATCCAGGGCGGACGCCGATGTGCTCGGGCCAAGGTGGGAGGCGTACGCGGAGATGCTCCTCGACCGGGGCCACCTGCGCCGCCGGCAGCTCAAACGGCCGGCGGACCGCTCCGCCGCGGAGAGGGACGCAGACGAGGGGGACGGGATGGTCTCCTACACCGCTTACGTCCCCCGCCACCCCGACGAGTACCCCGCCGCCGCGGTCTCGCTGCGCTCCGCCTCAATGGACAGCTTCGCGATCGTGGACACCTCCTCCGGGGAGCTGCTCGGCACCACCGAGGCCGCGCGCGCCCACTCCACCGTGCACCAAGGCGCGATCTACATGCACCTCGGGCGCTCCTACGAGGTGCAGGAGCTCGACCTGCAGCGCCGCCGCGCGCTCGTGGCGCCGTTCGACGGCGACTGGTACACCCAGCCCAAGCGCGAGACCGACACCGCCATCGAGCGCGTGCTCGACCGCCGCGAGGTACTCGGCGTCGCGCTCTCCTTCGGGGAGGTCTCGGTCACTGAGACCGTGCTCGCCTACCAGCGCCGGCGCCTCTCCGGGGCGGGCGGGCACCAGATCATCGACCTCGTCACGCTCGACCTGCCCCAGACCAGCTTCTCGACCCAGGCGCTCTGGTTCGAGCTCGACCCCGAGTCGCTCGAGTCCGACGTGGAGACGGCGCTCGGCGCCCTGCACGCCGCCGAGCACGCCCAGATCGCCGTGCTGCCCCTGATCGCGATGTGCGACCGCTGGGACATCGGCGGGCTCTCCACCAACCTCCACCCCCAAACAGGGTGCCCGACGATCTTCATCTACGACGGCCACCCCGGCGGCGTCGGGCTCACGCGCGCCGCGTTCCTGCGCTTCGAGGAGCTCTGCCGCGACGCCCACCGCCTGATCGCGGAGTGCCCCTGCAGCAAAGGCTGCCCCTCCTGCGTGCAGTCGCCCAAGTGCGGCAACCTCAACGAGCCGCTCGCGAAGGCCGGGGCGCGGCGGCTGCTGGAGAGGATGTTGGGCGAACTCGTCACAATGGACGGCGCGTGTCCAACGGAGCCCCCGGCAAGAGAGCGATCGCGGGCCTAGCGACCTTACTGGCGCTCGCGCTCACCGCGCCGACCAGCAGCGCCGGCGTCGACGAGGTCCCGCCCAGCCTCGGCGAAGGGCCCGGCGGCCGCGTGGCGCTGACCGACTGGACCATGAGCCCCGACCCGGGGGATCTGGGAGTCCTGCAGGGATGGCCCGCGGGGGCCTTCGGAGGCCCGGAGGTGGCGCTGCCCAACACCGTGAACGCGACCCCCGTCAAAGGACGTATGGCGGTGCCCAGCTACGAAGGCTCGGTGGCGTGGTACCGCACGGCCTTCACCGCCCCCGCCGAGGGGACGTACGCGGTGAGCTTCCAGTCGGTCAGCTACGTCGCGGAAGTGTGGCTCGACGGGCAGCCCTTGGGCTCGCACGTGGGCTTCGACCTGCCCTTCGAACTGCGCAGCGCGCTGGCCGCGGGGACGCACACGCTGGTGGTGCGCGTGGACTGGCGCGACCCCCTGGTGCAAACCCACCTGGGCTTTCACCGCACGTGGTTCAACTTCGGGGGGATCGACGGCCCGGTGAGCGTACGCGAGCTCGGGGCGAGCGAGCTGTCGGACCCCACGATCCAAACCGCGCTCACCCCGGACAACCCCCACGCGCAGACGGCCACCGTGGCGCTGAGCGTGGACGTGCGCAACGACGGGCCCACGCGCACGATCGCTCCCGAAGGGACGCTCAGCCGTCCGGGGCAGGCGATCCCGGTGAGCTTCGCCCCGCAGCTCGTGGGAGCCGAACAGACGGTGAGGATGAGCGCCACGGTGACGGTCCCCGCACCGGCGCTGTGGGCGCCGGGGAGCCCCAACCTGTACGAGCTCACGCTCGCGGTGGCAGGCGAGAGCAGCTACACCGCGCGCGTGGGTCTGCGCCAGCTGACGTGGAGCGGCGAGCGGATGTACCTCAACTGGGAGCCGCTGCGGCTGCACGGGGCCTCGATCCAGATGGAGGCGCCCGGGCACGGGGAAGCGCTCGGCCCCGCCGAGGAAGCGGCGCTGGTGCGGGAGCTCCAGGAGATCGGGGCGAACGCCACCCGCTCCCAGCACCCGCTGCCCGCGAGCATGTTGGAACGCCTGGACGCCGCGGGGATCATGGTGTGGCAGGGGATCGGCCCCAACGACCCCTCGGGGGACTGGACAGGGATCACGCCCGCGCTCGCCGAACGGGCCGACGAAGACGTACGCACCGCGGCGGCGGCGGAGCAGCTGCACCCCTCGGTGATCGCGTGGAACCTCACCAACGAGATGGCCGGCAACGGCCACCCGGGCGGCCAGGCGCAGTACGTGGAGACGATGGCGCAATGGCTGCACGCCTACGACCCCGGGCGGATGGTGGCGGTGGACGTGTGGGGCCTGTACCCCCCGGCGCACGCGGGGCCGCTGTTTCGAGCCGTGGACGCGGTCTCCGAGACCGACTACTCGGGGTGGTACCAGGGCGCCCACGACAAGCCCAAGCGGCTGGCCCGGCTCATCCACGAACGCCTGCGCGCGATGAACCGCACGTTCTCTGGCAAAGTCCAGCTGATCAGCGAGTTCGGCGCCGAAGCCAACGCGCTGAACAAGCCCACCCGACCGGGTGGGTACGCCTTCCAATCACACCTGCTGGCCCAGCACATCAAGCTCTACGAGGCCGACCCCGCGCTCAGCGGGATGCTGGTCTGGGTGCTGCGTGACTTCGCCGAGACCCCCACCTACTACGGCGGCTCGGTGCTCAGCGAACTGCCCCACGTGAAGCTGATCGAAGGGCTCAACGGCAAGGGCCTGTTCGACTACGCCGGCCAGCCCAAGCCCGCGGAGCGGGTGGTGGCGCGGCTGTTCGGGGGGCTGCCGAGGGTGTGAGGGGGCACCCTCAGAGATGAGCAAGCGCGAGCGCGAGACCGGCGTCGACCTTACTTCCAGGCGTGAGCCACAAGGCGGTTCTGGGTCAGAGCGCTCCTGGCCACATCCTTCAACAGACGCAGGCGGGACCCCGCCGGTGACGCAGCTACCAGCCCTGTGTTGGCCCGGGCCCTGCGCGGCGCGCCTCGCAGCCGCGCCCGGGTCACGCGCTTGGCGGGGTAGGCGGCGACCCGCTCGAAGCCCACGCTGTGGAGCATGGCCGTCACCGCCGCCCGGTTGGGTCCCCACCAGTTGGTGTCGTCCCTGAGCAGTGCCCACGGATAGAAGGCGGCCGCCGGAGAGCGCAGGAAGGTGAGATCCACCAACGTCTCCATCACGAGCAGCTCGGCGGTGACGCTGGCGACCCGTTCGAGCGCCAGCAGCGGATGGCGCATGTGGTAGAGGACACCGAGAAAGAGCACGACGTCGAACTGGCCGACGATCTCCGGGGAGATGTCGAGCACCTCGACTTCGACGCTCTCGACGTTCGAGTCGAGCGCCCTGCGTGCGTATTCGAAGCCGTCCTTGCCGCCTGGCCTCTGCCACGTCCAGGTGTCGAGCGCCACAACCCGCGAGGCGCCGCGGCGCTCGGCCGCGAAGGAGAAGTATCCATCGAACGCCCCCACGTCCAGGACGGTCTTGCCCTGGAGATCGGGTAGACGCAGCGACGCCAGCTTCTCCGCGGAGCGATCCTTCCCCGGCGTGACATACCCGCCGGGCAGCTCGATCTGATGAAACCAGTCGATCTGCGCGGGGGGCGCCACGGCCGTGCCTCGTCCGGACATAACGATGATTCTAGAGTCTTAGATGAGGTGGGGCAACCTGCGGGTCCGACATCGGACCCTACCGATTCCCCCGCGCGATCTTGCGCAGATCGATCGTCGCGTCGTACAGCTCCGCGTCGACACCCTCCTCCAGCGCGACATCGCGCAAGGGCCGCCCGGAGGCGGTGGCCTTCTTGACGATCACCGTCCCCAGGTCGTAGCCGATCGCCCCGTTCAGAGCGGCGGACACGGCCAGCGTGGCCCCGGCGGAGGCGTCGGTGCGCGTGCGGTTGGCGCGGATGCCGTCGACGCACTTCTCCGCAAAGACGCGCGAGGCGGCGGAGAGCAACCGCAGCGACTGCAGCAGGTTGCGCGCGAGCAGGGGGATGCGGACGTTGAGCTCGAACTGGCCCTGCATCCCGCCGACGGTGATCGCAGTGTCGTTTCCGATCACCTGCGCGCACACCTGCAGTACCACCTCGGGGATCACGGGGTTGACCTTGCCGGGCATGATCGAGGAGCCCTTCTGCAGCTCCGGCAGGTACAGCTCGCCGATGCCCGCGCGCGGGCCGGAGCCCATCAGCGCGAGGTCGCCGGCGATCTTGGTGAGCGAGACCGCCAGCACCTTGAGCGCGCCGGAGAGCTCGACGAGGGCGTCACGGCTGGCCTGAGCCTCAAAGGGGTCGAGCGGCGCTGAGATCTGCTTCAAACCAGATTCCTTCTTCAGTCGCGCGCGCACCCGCTCGGCGAAACGCGGGTGGGTGTTGAGCCCCGTACCCGTGGCGGTGCCCCCGAGCGGGATCTGCCCGACGTGGAGGAGCGCGGAGCGCACGCGCTCCTGGGCGAGCGCGAGCTGGGCGGCGTAGCCCCCGAACTCCTGGCCGAGGGTCACCGGCACAGCATCCATCAGGTGGGTGCGACCGGCCTTGACCACGTGCTCGAAGCTCTTGGCCTTCTTGGCGAACGAGCGCTCCAACAGCCGCAGCGCGGGCAGCAGCTCGTTGTGGGCGGCCTGCAGCGCGGCGAGGTGCACAGCGGAGGGAAACACGTCGTTGGAGGACTGCCCCATGTTGACGTGGTCGTTGGGGTGCACGTTCTCGCCGGCGAGCGCGGCGATCACCTCGTTGGCGTTCGTGTTGGTGGAGGTGCCCGAGCCGGTCTGAAAGACGTCGATCGGAAACTGCGCGTCGTGCTTGCCGGCGGCGATCTCCGCGGCGGCTTTCTCGATGCGTCCCGCGCGGCGCTTGTCGAGCAGCCCGAGCTCCCCGTTGACCGCAGCGGCGGCGCCCTTGATCCGCGCGAGCCAGTGCACCACGGCGACCGGCACCGTCTCCCCAGAGATCGGAAAGTTCTCCACGGCCTTGGCGGTCTCCCCGCCCCACAGCTGCTTCTCTGCCATCAGGTCTCCTTGGATCGATGCTCTCCGCGGGACCCTAACTGAAGAAGAGGGGCCCGGCTCGCCGGCCTACGGCCGACTGCGCCACCCAGATCCGAAAGAAGAGGGGCCCGGCTCGCCGGCCTGCGGCCGACTGCGCCACCCTCTAAGCACAAAACGCCACCAGCTCCCGCGCGAGCCCGACGGGGTCGTCGTAGGCGATCAGGAAACCGGTACCCGACAGCACCCGCAGCTGCCCGGCGGGGAGCAGCTCGAGCGCCTCTTCGGCACCGGCGAGCGGGTGCAGGCGGTCACGGTCGGCCCACAGCAGCAACACAGGCATCCGGAGGGTGGGATACAGCTCGAGCAGCTGCGCCTGGGGCCCGCGCGGCCAGCGGCGTGCGAACTTGGCCCAGGAGCGGGCGAGGCTGGGGTTGCCGGGGACGTCGGCGAAGGCGTGGCGCACGAGGTCCCGTGCGGTGGGCTCCGCCCGCGCGGAGAGACGGGGCCCCAGCGAGGGTGAGAACACGCGCGGCGTAGCGTGGGTGAGCGCACGATCGACACCGGGGACGGCGCCCGCGCTCGCAGCGAGGCGCCAGGCGG
>JBOGYA010000088.1:0-9702 GCA_050696515.1 Solirubrobacteraceae bacterium | reverse complement strand
AGGAGCAGGCGGTGTCCACCGAGACCGCGGGCCCCTCGAGTCCGAGCGTGTAGGCGACCCGGCCGCTCACCACGGCGCCGGCGCTGCCCGTCACAAGATAGCCCTCGAGCTCCTCCGGCAGCTGCTGCCCGTAGCCGGTTGGGTTGATGCCGGCGAACACCCCCGTTTCGCTGCCGCGCAGCGCCGCTGGGGAGATGCCGGCGCGCTCGATCGCTTCCCAGCTCACTTCCAACAGCAGCCGCTGCTGGGGGTCCATCGCCAGCGCCTCCCGCGGGGCGATGCCGAAGAACGCCGCGTCGAACTCCGCCGCGTCGCCCAGGAACCCGCCTTCGCGGGCGTAGCTCGCGCCGGAGCGGTCGGGGTCGGGGTCGTACAGCCGCTCCAGATCCCAGCCGCGGTCGGCCGGGAACCCGGAGATCGCATCGGCGCCCGCCGCCACCAGCTCCCACAGGTCCTCCGGAGAGGAGATCGAGCGGCCCTCCCCACCTGGGTACCTGCAGCCCACGCCGACGATCGCAAGCGGCTCCTCATTGCGCGGCGCCCGCGGCGCCACCGCGATGGCGCCGGCCCGCGCTCCGGTGAGCTCGCCCAGCAGGTGAGCGGCCAACACGGCCGGGCTCGGGTGGTCGAAGACGAGCGTGGCGGGCAGGCGCAGGCCGGTCGCGATCTGCAGGCGATTGCGCAGCTCCACCGCCATCAGCGAATCGAAGCCCAGCTCTCGGAACGCCTGCCCCGCGCCTACCGCGGCGGACGCCGCGTGTCCCAGCACCGCGGCGGCGTGCGAGCTGATGAGCTCCAGCACCACCCGCTCGCGCTCGCTGTCGGATAGACCCGCAAGCCGCGCGCGCAGCGCCTCGGCGGGTGCGTCGGCGTCGGGGCCTGTCACCTCCTGCTCCAGCGCCCGCCGCACCTCCGTCAGGTCTTCGATCAGTGGGCGAGAGCGCGCAAAGGCATAGGCGGGGGCGTAGCGCTCCCAGTCGATGTCCGCGACTGTGAGACATCGTTCGTCGCGATCGAGCGCCTGCTCCAACGCCTTGAGCGCCAGCTCGGGGGGCATCTCACGCAGCCCGCGGCGCTGGAGCTCCCAGGCCACCGGCAGCTCCATGACCGCACCCTCCCAGAAGCCCCAGCCGACCGACGTGGCGGGCAGGCCGCGGCCGCGGCGGTGCTCGGCCAGCGCGTCCAGGAACGCGTTGGCCGCCGCGTAGTCGCCCTGACTCCCCGCGCCGAGGGTTGCGGCCATCGACGAGAACAGCACGAACGCCGAGAGCTCGAGACCCTCGGTCAGCTCGTGCAGGTGCAGCGCTCCTTGCAGCTTCGGCGCCAGCGTCCGCTCGAGGCCCTCCCGCGTCAGGGCCTCGAGTGGCGTCCACTCGCCGGCGATCCCGGCGGCGTGCACGACTGCGCCTAGCGGATGCTCGGCGGGGACCGCGGCGAGGATCTCGGCGAGCTGCTCGCGATTGGCGACATCGCACGCCACCGCCTCCGCATGGGCGCCCAGCGCCCTGAGCTCCTCCACCAGCTCGCTAGCGCCGGGCGCGTGCGGTCCGCGGCGGCTGAGGAGCAGCAGCCGCTCCGTCCCGTTGCGCGCCAGCCAGCGCGCCACGTGAGCTCCCAGGTCGCCCGTGCCGCCGGTGATCAGCGCCGTGCCGCGTGGAGCCCACGCTCCGCGTCCAACGCTCCCGCCTGCCGGGGCGCGCACCAGCCGCCGCACGAATACGCCGGCGGAGCGGACCGCCAGCTGGTCCTCGCCGTCCAGACCGCCCAGCATGCCGCACAGCCGCGTCAATGCGTCCCGGTCGATCGCCTGCGGCAGATCCACCATGCCGCCCAGCCGCTCCGGCTGCTCGAGGCCGAGGGTCCGGCCCAACCCCCACACCATCGCCTGCGCGGGGCTCTCCAGCCGATCCGCCGGGTCGACGGCCACCGCCCCCCGGGTGAGGAGCCACAGAGGCGCCCGGAGTCCCGCGTCGCCCAGAGCCTGCACCAGCGCCAACGAGCCCGCGATCGTGCCGCCGAGCATCCCATCCACCGAATCGCCGTCCTCGCCCAACGCGAGCAGCGACAGCACGCCTGCGATCGCCGGGGGACCCACAGACGCGCCCGCGTCGCCGTTCGACGCCGGCGCCTCACGCTCTGCGCCGCTCGCGATCTCCCGCAGGTGCGCCGCCAGCGAGTCGCGATCGAATCCCTCCGCCGGATCGACCTCCAGCCACTGCGCCTGCGCGCCACGCTCCTCGAGCGCGCCCGCCACCGCCGCGGCGCACTCCCCCACACCCTTCGGGACGACGAGCACCCACTGCCCCCCTGGCGCCGCCCGCGACTCGCCGACGGCCTTCCAGACGATCCGGTAGCGCCACCCGTCGATCAGCGACTCCGCTCGGCGCCCGCGCCGCCACGCCGACAGCATTGGCAGCACCTCGCCCAGAGAGGAGCGTTGCTCGCCCTCCCCGAGCCCCAGCAGACTCGCCAAGCGGCCGGTCTGCTCGGCGTCGATCGCCTCCCAGAACTCGCTCTCGGCCGCGCCGGCCGCCGGCGCGCTTGCGCCCTCTGCGCGTGCCAGCCAATAGCGCTCTCGCTGGAATGCATAGGTGGGCAGCCTCACCCGCCGCCGGCCGGCCGCCGATCGGCCGGGACCCGCGAGCGCCGTCTCCCAGTCGACGTCCACGCCCCGCACCCAAACCTCGGCCAGCGATGTCAGGAAGCGCCGGGAGCCGCCCTGTCCTCGGCGCAGCGAACCGGCGACCAGCGCCTCTTCGGCATCGCCGAGCGCCTGCTCCGCGGTTTCCTGCGCCCCCGCGGCCAACACCGGATGCGGACTGACCTCCACGAACGTCCGCTGCCCCCTCCCGAGCAGGCCCCGGATCGCCTGCTCGAACTCGACAGTTTCGCGCGTATTGCGATACCAGTACTCCGCGTTCAACTCTCCGGTATCGAGCAGGCCACCGGTGACAGTCGAGTAGAACGGGACTGCACCCGTGCGCGGCGCCACCACTGAGAGCGCGTCGATCAGCTCCTCGCGCAGCGGCTCGACCTGCGCGCAGTGCGAAGCGACGGTCGCGGGAACCTCACGCGCCCGCACACCCTCGGCCTCGAGCTCCACGACCAGCTCCCGCAGCGCCTCGAGATCGCCCGCCACTCCGGTGGAGGCAGGACCGTTCACCACAGCGATCGTCAGTCGCCCCCCCCACCGCTCCAGACGCCGAGCGAGCTGAGACACGCCCAGCGCGACCGACACCACCGCACCCTTCCCGGCCAGCTGCGACAACACCCGGCTGCGCAACGCGACCACCCGCGCGGCATCCTGCAACGACAAACCCCCCGCCACATACGCGGCGGCGATCTCGCCCTGCGAGTGGCCCACCACCGCCGCCGGACGGACGCCGCACGCCCCCCACAGCTCCGCCAACGCGACCATCACCGCAAACAGCACCGGCTGGACGACCTCGAAGCGCTCGAGCGAAGGCGCCCCCGAACGGGCACGCAGGACGTCCTCCAACGACCAGTCCACGTGCGCCGCCAGCGCCTCCTCGCACGCACGCACCCGCTCAGCGAACACGGGCGAGGCGTCGAGCAGCTCGAGCGCCATCCCCTCCCACTGCGAACCCTGACCCGGAAACAGGAACACCGCCTCGCCACCACCGGCCCGACCCTGCGCCACGCTTGCGCTGGGCGCACCCTCCGCCAGCGCACCCAGACCTGCCAGCAGCTCCTCGCGCCCCTCCCCGAGCACCACTGCGCGATCCTCGAACGCCGGTCTGCTCACGAGCGCTAGCGCGACGTCCGCGGCCTGCAGCTCGGAGTCCCCCGCCACGTGCCCCAACAGCCGTGCCGCCTGGGCGTGCAACGCACCGGGACCCTTGCCCGAGACCACCCACGCGAGCACGTCACCGCCCAGCGGAGCGGCACGGTCGCGCTCGCCGCTGTCCTCGGCGTCGCCGGCGCGGGAGCCGTCTGCATCGCCCGCCGCCGAGCTTGCAACGGACGACGTGGCAGCTGCCGGCGGGGCTTCCTCGAGGATCGCGTGCGCGTTCGTGCCGCTCACCCCGAAGGAGGAGACCGCCGCGCGCCGCGGGCGTCCGTCCACGGGCCACGCGGTGGCCTCCCCCAACAGCGCCACCCCGCCCTCCGACCAGTCGACCTGCTGAGAGGGCGCATCCACGTGCAGTGTCCGCGGCAGCACCCCGTGGCGCATCGCCATCGCCATCTTGATCACCCCGGCGACCCCGGCCGCAGCCTGCGTATGGCCGATGTTCGACTTGATCGAGCCCAACCACAGTGGTCGCTCCGCGGATCGCGAGCGACCGTAGGTCCCAAGCAGCGCCTGCGCCTCGATCGGGTCGCCCAGTCGCGTCCCCGTGCCGTGGCCCTCGACCGCGTCGATCTCGCTCGCCGACAGGCCAGCGTTCGTCAGCGCCCGGCGAATCACCCGCTGTTGGGAGGGGCCGTTCGGCGCAGTCAGCCCGTTGCTCGCGCCATCCTGGTTGACGGCGCTGCCGCGCACCACCGCCAGCACCTCGTGCCCGAGCCGCTGCGCATCGGTGAGCCGCTCCAGCGCCAGCATCCCGACCCCCTCCGACCAGCCGGTGCCGTCCGCGCCGTCGGCGAAGGCCTTGCACCGCCCGTCGCGGGCGAGGTTGCCCTGGCGGGAGAACTCTACGAACACCGAGGGCATCGCGAGCACCGTCACCCCACCCGCCAGCGCCAGCGAGCACTCACCGCTGCGCAGCGAGGCGCACGCCAGGTGCAGCGTGACCAACGAGGACGAGCAGGCGGTGTCGATCGTCACCGCGGGGCCCTCCAGCCCGAGCGTGTACGACACCCGCCCCGAGGCGACGCTGCCGGCGCTGCCGATGCCCATGTACGCCTCGAGGTCCTCAGGAGCCTCCCCGAGCGGGCGCGCGCCGTAGTCGTCGTACATCACACCGGTGAACACGCCGGTCTGGCTGCCCCCCAGCGACAGCGGGTCGATGCGACCGTATTCCAGCGCCTCCCAGCACACTTCCAGCAGGAGGCGCTGCTGGGGATCCACCGCCAACGCCTCCCGCGGACTGATCCGAAAGAAGCCCGCGTCGAACTCCCCTACGCGCTCGAGGAACCCTCCCTCCCGCGCATAGCTCGTGCCGGCGTGCTCGGGGTCGGGGTCGTACAGCGCCTCCAGGTCCCATCCCCGGTCCGCGGGGAACCGCGAGATCGCGTCGGTACCCGAGGCGAGGAGCTCCCACAGCTCCTCCGGCGAGCAGACGCCGCCCGGATAGCGGCAGGCCATCCCGACGATCGCGACCGGCTCGTGCTCCCGCGCCTCCAACGCGGCGACGCGGCGGCGCGCCTCGCGTAGATCGATCGTGACCCGCTTCAGGTAATCGAGGTACCTCTCGTCGTTAGCCGTCCCCACGCCCGGCCTCTCGCTCCGGTCCTCATCGGCCATGCTGCTCGTACTCCGTCCCGCGCGCGTCGCCGTTGCGGAGCGATCCAAGCTCCATGTCGATCAACTCGAAGACCTCCTCGGCGGTGGCCGATCTGACGTCGTCGTCATCGCCGGCCGGCGAGCTCCGGGCGCTCAACCCCGACAGGAACGCCTGCAGCCGCGCCGTCACCCGTGCCCGCCCCGTCTCGTCCGCGGCGATCGACGAGAGCCGCCGCTCGAGCTCGGCCAGCTCCGCCTCCGTGGAGACCGCCGTGCTCGCTCCCCGGCGGCCGAGCTCGTCCAGCAGGAATTGAGCCACCGCGGCGGCGGTGGGGTGGTCGAATACCAGCGTGGCGGGCAGACGCAACCCGGTCTCGGCGCTCAGCCGGTTGCGCAGCTCGACCGCCGCGAGCGAGTCGAAGCCGAGCTCCTTGAACGCCCGCCGCGACCCGATCGCACCCGTCGAGGCGTGCCCGAGCACGACGGCGACCTGGGCGAGCGTCACCTCCAGCACCAGCTCGTAGTGCTCGGCCTCGGGCACGCCCGCCAAGCGACTCGCGAGGGAGCTCTGGGGAGCGCCGCTCCCGCCGCGGAGGGGTACCCGCACCAGATCCTGCGCCAGTGCCGGCAGCGCTCCCGCCCGCGCCTGTGCGCGCAGTGCCGCCGTGTCGAGGGCGATCGGCACGATCAGGGCCGCCCCGAGCGCGTGCGCGGCGTCGAACAGCTCGAGTCCCCGCTCGGGCGTAAGCGCGAGGAGGCCGGCGCGCGCGAAGCGCGCGCGGTCGGCCTCGCCGAGGTGGCCTGTCATCCCGCCGGTCTGCGCCCACAGCCCCCACGCCATCGAGATGCCGGCCACGCCCTGCGCTCGGCGCTGCGCGGCCAGCGCGTCGAGGAACGCGTTCGCCGCCGCATAGCTGCCCTGCCCCGCAGCGCCCAGTACTGCGGCGGCTGAGGAGAACAGCACGAATGCCGACAGGTCGAGGTCGCGGGTCAGCTCGTGCAGGTGCAGTGCCGCATCGACCTTGGGGCTCAGCACGCGATCGATCCCCTCGCGCGTCAACGACTCGATCACGCCGTCCTCGAGCACTCCCGCGGCGTGGACCACGGCCCCGAGTGGGCACGCTGCCGGCACCGCCGCGAGCAGGGCGGACAGCTGCTCGCGATCGGCCACGTCGCAGGCCACGATCCGCACCTGGGCGCCCAGCGCCGTCAGCTCGGCCTCGAGCTCGACCGCCCCCTCGGCCGCCCGTCCCCGTCGGCTGGCGAGCACCACGCCGCGGACTCCATGGACGCTCACCAGGTGGCGGGCCACCAGGCCTCCCAGGGCACCTGTGCCGCCGGTGATCAGGACGGTGCGCCCCGGATCGAACCGCGGCGCGGCGCCGGCCGCGCCCGGCTGGAGGGACCGCCGGTGCGAGGCAGGACCGATCCGGGCGAGGCGCGGGACCGACACAGAGCCCGCGCGGATCGCCAGTTGCGGGGCGATCTCCGATCGGTCGCTCCCGGCAAGCGCTTCGGGCAGCGCCCGCAGAGAGGACTCCTCGCCGTCGAGATCGACCAGCACAAGGCGGCCCGGATGCTCCGATTGCGCGGAGCGGACCAGACCCCACACCGGCGCCTGCGCCAGGCCCGCCACCGTGTCCGCCTCGCTGACGGCGAGCGCTTCGCGGGTCACCAGCACCAGCCGAGAGTCGGCGCACCGCTGATCGGCAAGCCATGCCCGCACAAGCTCCAATGCGCGGTGGCAGACCGCGTGGATCGCGTACGCCGACGCGACGGGTTGATCGGATTCGAGCGCGGCCCGCTCGCCAGGCCCGACCGGGGCCGGCCCGCCGATCGCGTCGCCGTCAACGTCGGCGCTGCAATCCACAAGCACCAGCTCGGGAGGCGGGGAACCCGCATCCACGGCCTCGGCCACCGACGCGAGATCGCAATGAACCTCGGGGCGGATGCCGACCCCTCGCAACGCGCGGGCAAGCCCCACGTCCCCTTCACCCAATACCGTCCAGCGATGCGGGTCGCTCCGCGGAGCGCTGCCCGCGGCAGCCGTGACCCAGTTCACCGAGAACAGCGAATCGCGATGGCCACCACGGAGATCGCCTAGCTGCTCCTGCGAGAGCGGGCGCATCACGAGCGCATCCACCGCGGCGATCGGCGCGCCCCGCTCGTCGACGGCCAGCAGCGAGATCGTGTCGCTGCCCGCCCCCTGAAGACGGACGCGCAGCGAACGTGCGCCCGGCGTGTGGAGCCTCACCCCGCTCCACGAGAACGGCAGCCTCGCGCCACCCACGCCCTCACCCGGCCGGTCCGGGTCCTCCCGCGACTGCGGGTCCTCTTGCGACCGCCGATCCTCCTGCAGCTGCTGATCGCCCTGCGGCCGCCGATCCTCTTGCGGCTCCCGCGCCTGCTCGAGCCCGAGCGCGTGTAGCGCCGCATCGAGCAACGCCGGGTGCAGGGCGAACCGAGCGGCGCGGGGCTCGCTCTCCTGCTCGAGCTCGACTTCGGCGAAGACCTCCTCGCCGAGCCGCCACAGGCCGCGCAACCGCTGGAAGGCCGGCCCATAGTCGAATCCCAGCGTGGACAGCCGGTCGTAGAGGGCGTCGATCTGCACCGGCGAGGAGCCCGCGGGAGGCCAGGCGCCGCCGATTGACGCCGCCGCCTGCTCCTGCGAGCGGGTCGGCCGCTCGCCGGGGGCGAGCACGCCCTCCGCGTGGTGCACCCACTCCCGGTGCTCCCGCGAGCCATCCACCGTGACGCCTTCCAGGCGGGAGTGCACGCTCAGCGGACGCCGGCCCGACTCGTCGGCCTCGCCGATCGCAACCTGCACCTGCACGCCCTCCCGCTCGGGCAGCGCCAGCGGCGCGTGCAGGGTGAGCTCCTCGACCAGCTCGCACCCAGCCTCCGCGCCGGCGCGCAGCGCGAGCTCGACGAAAGCCGCGCCGGGGAGCAGTGTCACTCCCATCGCCACATGGTCCGCAAGCCAGGGGTGGGAGAGCAGCGACAGGCGACCCGTGAACAGCCAACCGCGTTCGCCGGCCAGCGGCACGGCGGCGCCCAGGAGCGGATGATCCGCCGCCGCCTGCCCGATCGACGCGGCGTCCCCCACATCCGCGGGCGCACGCTCGAGCCAGTAGCGCCGGCGCTGAAACGGGTAGGTGGGCAGCGCCACCGGCCGCCGGATCGCCGAGCGGCCGGGCTCCGCGAGCGTCGCGGCCCAATCGACCCCCACGCCGCGCGCCCACACCTCGCCCACGCCCGCCAGCAGCGAACGCACCTCGTCGCGCCCCGAACGCAACACCGGCACCGCCGTGGGCAAAGCCTCCTCCCACCCGTCCTCGCCACTCGTACCCTCCTCGCCACTCGTACCCCGCTCGCCAGCTTTACCGCGCTCATCAGCCACGCCCTGCCCACCAGCCGTCTGGCGGCCGTGGGGCTCCTCCTGCGCGCCGGCAGCGCCCAGCTCGCCGGCCGCCAGGCACTCCAGGGCCATCGCACTGAGCACCCCGTCGGGGCCCAGCTCGAGGAAGCACCCCACACCCTTCCCGCCCAGCCAGCGGACGCCGTCCGCGAACCGCACGGTCTGACGGACGTGACGCACCCAATACGCGGGGTCGCACAGCTGCCCGGCCGGCGCCACCTCACCGGTGAGATTCGATACCACGGGGATCGCCGGCTCACGCAAAGACACCCCCTCCGCGATCCGCCCGAGCTCCTCGAGCATCCCATCCATCCGCGGCGAGTGAAACGCATGAGAGACCCGCAGCCGCCGCGTCTTGCGACCCCGCTGCGCCCACACCCCGGCCAGCTCCAGCACCGCGTCCTCGTCGCCGGAGAGCACCACGGCCGACGGGCCGTTCACCGCCGCCAGCGCGACGCGACCCTCATACCCGGCCAGCGACCCCAGCGCCTCCTCCTCGCCTGCCTGCACCGCGACCATCGCCCCACCGGCCGGCAGCTCGCCCATCAACCGGCCACGCGCCTCCACCAGCCGACACGCATCCCCGAGCGAGAACACCCCCGCCACGTGCGCCGCCGCCAGCTCCCCCACCGAATGACCCGTCACATAGTCCGGGCGCACACCCCACGCCTCGAGCTGCCTGAACAGCGCCACCTCCAACGCGAACAGCCCGCACTGCGTGAACCGCGTCTCGTCCAGCAGGCCCCCGCCGGCATCCTCCCCGCCAAGCACGACCTCCCTCAACGAGCAGCCCAAATGGCGATCCAGATGTCCACACGCCTGCTCGAACGCCGCGCGGAACACAGGGAGCGCCTCGTACAGCTCCACGCCAATGCCC
>JBOGYA010000087.1:0-9830 GCA_050696515.1 Solirubrobacteraceae bacterium | reverse complement strand
TGCACCCTGTTCGCGATGCCCTCCACCGAGGAGGCGTTCGGGGTCGCCTACATCGAGGCGATGGCCGGCGGGCTGCCCGCGATCGGCTGCCGCGGGGAGCCCGGGCCCGAGGAGATCGCCGCGGCGGGGGATGGCTTCATGCTGGTCCCCCCCGGTGACATCGAGCGTCTCACCCAACGCATCGACGAGCTGCTCTCCGACCCCCACCGGCTGCGCGAGGCCGGCCGGCGCGCGCGCGCGACCGTTGCCGCCCACTTCACCTGGGAGCGCTGCGGCGAGCAGACCGTCGCCGCGTACGAGGAGGTGTTGAGGTGAGGGTTCGACAGTTTATTAGATT
Source organism: Solirubrobacteraceae bacterium (assembly GCA_050696515.1). GTDB lineage: Bacteria > Actinomycetota > Thermoleophilia > Solirubrobacterales > Solirubrobacteraceae > Palsa-744. The sequence continues at coordinate 9,493 of JBOGYA010000087.1, read as the reverse complement.
GGGGGGATATACCCCCAACTGGACCTGTGGAACTGCAACCAGATGGCAGTATTAGCGGTCCAGTAGCTGTGTATATGTCCGCTCAAGTGCATAGAGGTCTCGCCGGCCCTACGGGTCCCGACCAAGCAATGAAGCCGGTGCTGTTCGTCACCGGGCATGCACCCTTCGACAGGGTGGGCGCCTTCGCCCGCCTTCACGAGCGTGAGGGTGTCGAGTTCGCCCTCTTCGGCGGGCGCTCCCAACATGGCGGGATGACGGGGGACACCGGGCTTCCCTTCCCACACCGACGCGTGCGCCAGCACGAGGTCGCCGCGCTCGCCGCCAGCGGGCACTACCGCGCGGTGGTCGTCTCCACCGGCGGTCGCATTGCGCTGCCCGGCGCCTGGGCTGGCGCCCGCCGCGCCCGGGTCCCGTTGATTCTGTGGAGCGCGCTGTGGGCCCATCCCCGCACGGTGGCGCACGCTTTCAGCTACCCCGCGCTGCTGCGCCTCTACCGCTCCGCGGACGCGATCGTCACCTATGGGGCCCACGTCAGCGCCTATGTGCGCGCGCACGGTGCCCGCAACGTGCACGTCGCCCCGCAGTCGGTCGACAACGAGTTTTGGTCCCGCGCGGTCGCCCCCGGCGTGAGCTCACCCCCGACGCCAGGGTGGCCGTCGCAAACTGCCCCGAAGTTCCTGTTTGCAGGCCGTCCAGTCCGGGAAAAGGGTGTCGGGGTGTTGATTGAAGCTTGGCTTGAGTCAGGCCTTGTCGCGCCCTCCGCCGCGCTCGTCCTCGTCGGCGTGGGATCCATCCCCCCTTGGGTCCCCGCCGGCGGCGCGGTGAGGCGGCGTGCAGCCCACGGCGAGGATCCCGTCGTAAGGGGCCACTGGAAGCGATCAGAGGAGCTTGCGGATGGTTTCGGTGTGGTTTGCCTGGACCCGGTCGCCCCCGAGCAGCTGCGCGGCATGTATGCCGCCGCCGACGTCCTCGTGGTCCCGTCGATCCCCACCCGCACCTTTCGCGAGCCCTGGGGGTTGGTGGTCAACGAGGCGATGAACCGCAACCTCCCCGTGATCGCGAGTGACGCCGTGGGGGCCGTCGCCGGCGGCCTGGTGCGCGATCGGCGCAACGGGCTGGTCGTGCCCGCCGGAGATCCCCACGCGCTCGCGCACGCCCTGCGGCGGCTCGCTGCCGACGCCCCGCTGCGGGCTCGCCTCGGCGCCGCCGGGAGGAGCGACGTGCAGGCCTTCACTCATGACGCCTGGGCTAGGGGGTTCTCTCGCGCGCTGGGCAGCCTCGACCTTTCCCGCGGGGAGCGCTGGTAGCGTGCGCCACTTGTTCACCAAGATCGCCCCACCCCGGCCGGCGCTTGCCGTCGCGGCGGCGCTGCTCCTCCTGCTCGCCGCCGCCTCGCCCGCGCGCGCGAGCGAGACCACCAAGATCCTCGAAGCGTGCAGCAACGGCACGCTGCCCACCGGCTACAGCCAGCAGGCTTACAGCCAGGCGATCAAGCAGATGCCCCCCGAACTCTCCGAGTACACCGACTGCCCCGACCTGATCCACAAAGCCCAGCTCGCCGGCGCCGCCGGCTCCCACGGCGGGGGGGGCGGCGCCGGCTCGGGTGGGGGATCCGCGGTGGCGGCCCCCACCCCCACCGAACGGCGCACTCTCGAAAACATCCCCCACGCAAGCTCACCGCCGGTCCAGGTGGACGGCGAGGTGATCCACCCGGGGGTCGTCCACGTCGATATCGCCTCCGCGTTAAGCGCGCTTCCCACGCCGCTGCTCGCGCTGCTCGCCTTCCTGCTCGCCTGTGCCCTGCTGCTCCTTGGCCGTGCCGCCCGCAACCGCGTTCGCCGGGGGGGCGGGCACTTCATCCCTCGCGACTGAGAACGTGTTTTGAAAAGCTCGGCACGCCTGGATGCGCCCCTGGACGCGGCGCTGGATCGCCACGGTCCGTCTTGCCCGTGCTACCAGCACGGGCTGCGCCGCCCCGCGGCGCCCAGCTTGGTCCAGGAACGCCCCAGTCGCACCGCCATTTTCAAAACACGTTCTGAGATGGCCACCGAAGTCGCACCCGCGTTGCCGGCGTCGCGCTGGGAGCACAGCACCGTTTCGAGCCGGCCGCCGCTCGCGGACCTTCGATCGGTCGCCCTCGTCGCAGGACCCACGCTGCTGATCGCGGGCGTCCTCTGCCTCGTCACCTTCCTCGCCGGGGGCGGCCTGAACCTCGCCACCATCACCCCCGTCGAGATCGGCCTGACACTCGGCTGCGGCGCCGGGATCGCGGCGGCGATCGTGCTCACGCCTGCCGGACGGCCCGCGTATGGGCTGTGGTCCACAGGTATGTTGCTCGCCCTCGCCGCGCTCTCCGCGCTGTCGGTGATCTGGTCGGTGAAGCCCGATAGCAGCTGGGAGGACGCCACTCGCCTGTTCGCCTACAGCGGCGTGTTCGCCGTCGCCGTGCTGCTCGCGCGCGCGGCCCCCGCGCGCTGGTCGGCGGTGCTCGGCGGAGTGCTGCTCGCCGCCGTGCTCGTATGCGGCTACGCGCTGCTCACCAAGGTCTTCCCCAACGTGCTCGGCTCCGAACGGGCCTACGCACACACCTACGCGCGGCTGCGCGAACCCTACGGCTACTGGAACGCGATCGGGCTGGCGGCCGCGCTCGGGGCGATCGGGTGCATGTGGCTGGGCGCCCGCCGCGCCGGCCACGCGCTGCTGAACGCGCTCGCCTACCCCGCGATGGGGATCGTGCTGGTCACGGTGCTGCTCGCCTACTCCCGTGGCGCTCTCGCCGCGCTCGTGCTCGGGCTCGCGCTGTGGCTCTGCCTCGTCCCGTTGCGCCTGCGGGGCGTCGCCGTACTCTGCGCCGGCGCGCTGGGGGCGGGCGTGGTGGTCACGTGGGACTTCTCCCAACACGCCCTCACCACCGACAACACGCCGCTCGCCGCACGCGTCAGCGCCGGGCACCAGCTCGGGGTGCTGCTCGCCGCGGTGCTCGTGGGGCTCACGCTCGCCGGTCTTGCGATCGGCTTCTTCGACGGCCGGCGGGCGCCTTCGCCGCGGCTGCGCCGGCGCACCGGTGCGGTGCTGTTGAGCCTGCTCGCGATCGCGGCGATCGCCTTCGCCGGGCTGCTCAGCGTCAGCCACCGCGGCCTCGTCGGGACCATCTCCCACACCGTGGGCACGCTCACCAACCCCAACGCCCCCGTGCCCGCCAACGGCCCCGGGCGTCTCACCGCGATCGGCAGCGTGCGCGCGCGCTACTGGAACGAAGCGCTCGAGATCTTCAGGGACCACCCGCTGCTCGGCGTCGGCGCCGAAGGCTACGAAACGGCTCGCCTGCGCTACCGCACGGCGATCCTCGACGTGGGGCAGGCACACGGCTTCGTCGTGCAGACCCTCGCGGACCTCGGTCTCGCCGGGCTGGTGGTGGTGCTCGCGCTGCTCGGCGCCTGGGCGTGCGCCGCGGGGCGCGCCACTCACCCCTTCAACCGGCGCTGGAGCAGCTGGCGCTGGCAGCCATTGTCGGGGCCGGGTTCCCGGTACACACCCGAGCGCATCGGGCTGCTGACGATGGTTTGCCTCGTCGCCACCTTCGGCGTCCACTCCTTCGTGGACTGGACGTGGTACGTCCCCGGCGTCGCCTGCGCCGCCCTGCTCTGCGCCGGCTGGGTCGCGGGTCGTGGGCCGCTGCGGAGCGTTTCCACGGGCGCCGGCGTCCCGGCGGGCAGCCTCGATCCGAGCCGCGCGAGCGACACGGCCTCACCTGCACCGGGGTGGCGCTCGCTCACGTTGCGTGAGGTTGGTCCGCTGCGCGGGGGAGTCGCGGCCGCCGTCGTCATCGTCGCGCTGCTCGCCGCGTGGGCGGAGTGGCAGCCGCAGCGCTCGGTGGACGCATCCAACGCAGCGCTCGCGCTGGTGGCACACGACCCCACGGCCGCCCTCGCGGCCGCGCACGCCGCGGTCAGCCGCGACCCGCTCTCCGCCGAAGCGCTGCTCACGCTCGCCGCCGTCCAGGAGGGCGCCGGCCAGCCCGCCGCCGCCGCGGCCACCTACGAGCGCGCCGTGCACCTGCAGCCCGCCAACTTCCACACCTGGCAGGCGCTCGGCGAATACGACCTGCGCGCCAGCCGGCCCCAGGCCGCGCTGAATGCGCTGCGAGCCGCCGTCTACCTGAACCCCGAGGCCGTCGCTCCCCGCGCGAGCATCGCCGAAAACGCCGAACTGCTCACGATCCAGAACGACTACCTGCAGGCGCTGCGCGCCGCCGCGAGCAACGGCGGGACCGCCGCGCACTGATTCAGAAACGCCTGCGCCGCGCCGCCGCCAGCAGCGTACTGCGCGCCCCGGGCAGGCCGCCGAGGCCGCGGGTTTCGATCCGCTCGAAGCCGAAGTCGCCCAGCAGCTCCACAAGGGTGCGGCGCGTGTAGAACCGCAGGTGGTCCGAGCGGGGGTCGAAGCGGCTCGCGAACGCACGCCCCGAGAGGCCCACGGCCAGGCGGGTGAGCGGATCGTGCGCCGGCGTGCTCAACACCAGCGCGCCCCCGGAGCGCAGCACGCGGCGCACCTCCGAGAGCCACCCCGCGGTGTCCGCCACGTGCTCGATCACCTCCCCCGCCCACACCGTCTCGAAGCTCGCGTCCTGCAGCGGCCACGGTCCCTCCGCGGGGACGAGGCGCACGTCGAGTCGCACGTCCGGTGCTCCCGCTCGCTCGCGCGCGCGGCGCAGCGGCTCCGCGGCCACGTCGATCCCCACCGCCTCCCTGCCCGCCCGCGCGAGCGCCGCCGTGAACCAGCCCTCGCCGCAGCCCACGTCCAGCACCCGCCCGCCCGCGGGCGCGTGCTCAAGCAGGAAGGCCAGCCTCGCCGCCATGCGCGGCGGACGCAGGCCCTCCGGGACCCCCTCCCAGAGCCCCTCGTGGTACTCGAACCCGGGCATCTCCCGCAGGCTAGACGGCGAGCACCACATAAGAGCTCGGACACACCGGCAACTCCGCTGTCATCTCTACCACTCCCGCCCCAAACCGACTAAGGTGCCAGCCGTGCAGGATGAAGGTCCCGCCCTCCCTCGAGACGTGAAGGATCTCGAGCGCCCATGAGGGTCGCGTTCGACAGCCGCCCCACGGCCGATCCGCAGGGGCTCGGGTGCTACTCGCGCTGCCTGTTGCAGGCGCTGCGCGACACCGCGGGCGAGCAGGACGAGATCCGCGAGAGCCACCGCCCACGGGGCGCCGACGTCTTCCACACCCCATGGATGCAGGGGGCGATGTTGCACAGCCCCTGCCCGATGATCGTCACCCTCCACGACCTCTCGGCGCTCAAGCGCCCCTCCGAGCGGCTGCGCTCGGGGGGCATGCACCTGCGCCTGCGCCACCTCGCGGTGCAGCGCGCAACACACGTGATCGTCCCCACCAAGGCCGTCGCCGACGAAGCCGCCGCCGAGCTCGGGTTCGAGCACGAGCGTGTAATCGTGATCCCGGAGGCGCCCGACCTCCACGCCTTCACGGCGCAGCAGCCGGTCTCCGCTCAACCCACGTGGACTTGGCAGGACGCCGCGCGCGAGACGTGGGCGGCGTACCGGCGAGCCCTGGCCCAGCCCCACCGGCCCTGCGTGACCGGTTCCAAGCGGCGGCCCCTCAGTAGCCCCCGCGCTGCGTAAGCCGAGCGGGAAGGGGCAGGCACCCTGCCAGGCCCCCTCCCGACCTCCTCTCAGTGGGACAGAAGATCAGTAGGCCCCGCGGCGGGTGAGCACCGCCGGGATGGTCTTCAGCAAGATCGTCAGGTCGAGCGCCAGCGACCAGCGCTCGAGGTAGATGAAGTCCAGGTGCACGAGGTCGTCGAAGTCGAGCTCCGCGCGGCCCGACACCTGCCACAGGCCCGTGATGCCGGGGAGCACGAGATAGCGCTTGCGGTGCCACTCGGCCAGCATTTCGAAGTCCCGCTCCGGCAGCGGGCGCGGTCCCACCAGCGACATCTCGCCGCGCAGCACGTTCACCAGCTGCGGCAGCTCGTCCAGCGAGAAGCGCCGCAGCAGACGGCCCACCGGGGTCGTGCGCGGGTCGTCGCGGATCTTGAATAGGGCGCCCGACGCCTCGTTGAGCGCTTCCAGGTCCGCTTGCCGGTGCTCGGAGTCCACGTACATCGTGCGGAACTTCAGGCACGCGAACGGCCGCTCGCCGATCCCCTGGCGCCTGGAGCGGAACAGCGCCGGGCCCTTCGAGGTCGCCCGCACCGCCACCCACACCACCGCCAGCAGTGGGCTCAACACGATCAGCAGCAGCGTGGCGCCCACGAGATCGAAGGCGCGCTTCAACGCGAAGTCGATCCCCTCGAACACCGGCGGCTTCAGCTCGAACAGCGGCACCGACTCGCCCGGCACGAACTCCGCGCGGTGGATCAGGATCTCCATCGTCGAGGGCGCGATCCGCACCCGCACCCCCCGGCGGTGGCAGCGGTCCACCAGCTCCACCGCCTCCGCCTGCGGGAAGTCCGGGTCGGCGATGATCACCTCGTCGACCCGCTCCCCCGCCAGCACCCCCTCCAGGTCCTCCAGCGAGCCCAGCGAGCGCAGGCCGTTGGCGGGCAGCGGCCGCGGAGAGACGAACCCCACCACCTCGACGCGGGAGTGCTGGCCGATCTTCGAGCGGTCGTCCGCGAGCGCGTGCGCCACCTCGCGGATGTGGCCCCCCGTGCCCACCAGCACCGCCCGGCGCTCGTAGCCCGCCGCGCGCAGCACCGCGCCCGTGGACTGCTCGTAGAGGAGGCGCAGCAGGGGCACGTACAGCAGCGCGAACGCCAGCGAGCCCCAGAAGATGTAGTAGCTCTGGAAGCGTTCGCCGCTGACCAGCGCGAACACCAACGCGACGAACGTCACCTGGAAGAGCGACGCCACGATCCGCGTCATGCCCGGCCGCTGCGCCCGCGCCGCGTACAGGCCCGAGCGCGCGAACAGCAGCGCCGTCAGCAGGTACGTGAAGGCCAGGAAGTGCTTGGTCTCGTCGTACGCCGCACCCGTCTTGAGGCCGCCGAGCACCGCTTCCTTGAGCACCAGCGCCGTGAAGATCGCCAGCGCCAACCCCGCGAAGTCGAGCGCCAGCAGCGTCAGCACCCGCGCCGCGCGCCGCGCGGTCTCCACACGCAACAGGAACGAGATCGCCGGGGAGCGCTTGCGGCGCATGTCCCGCCCGGAGGGCTCTCTGCGCACGGTCGCCTCAGACAGCACAGGTATCTCCAAGGGTGGGGCGGGCGTCTGCGTGGCGCGTGCCATCTCGCTCCTCACAACGCCTCAGACTCGCAGATGTAGCGGTCGGGGCGCAGCTCAGCCAACCAGAACCTCGACGCCCGACTCGGCGATCGTGCGCTCCAAGCCCTCCCGCAGCGCCACCTCCGGCGCCCACCCCAAGAGCTCGCGCGCCAGCGCGATGTTCGGTCTGCGCTGCTTGGGATCGTCCACCGGCAGCGCCTCGAAGACGATCTCCGAGCTCGACCCCGTCACCTCCTTGACCGTGTGCGCCAGCTCCAGCAGCGTGAACTCGTCGGGGTTGCCGACGTTCACCGGTTCATGGTGGCCCGACTCCGCGAGCGCGATGATGCCCCGGATCAGGTCCGCCACGTAGCAGAACGAGCGCGTCTGGCCGCCGTCGCCGAAGACCGTGATCGGGCGGTCCGCTAGCGCCTGGCGCAGGAACGTCGGGATCGCGCGGCCGTCCCGGGGGCGCATCCGCGAGCCGTACGTGTTGAAGATCCTCACGATCGCCGTGTCCACCCCCTGCTGGCGGTGGTAGGCCATCGTTAGCGCCTCCGCGTAGCGCTTCGCCTCGTCGTACACCCCGCGCGGGCCGATCGGGTTGACGTGGCCCCAGTAGGACTCCGACTGGGGGTGCTCCTTCGGGTCCCCGTACACCTCGCTCGTGGAGGCGATCAGGAAGCGCGCGCGCTTGGCCTTCGCGAGGCCCAGCGTGTGGTGGGTGCCGTAGGAGCCCACCTTCAGCGTGTGCAGCGGCAGGCGCAGGTAGTCGATCGGCGACGCCGGCGAGGCCAGGTGGTAGACGAAGTCAACCGGCTCCGCCACGAAGTACGGGTCGATGATGTCCACGTTCAGGTGCTCGAAGCGGCCCGGGTCGCGGATGTGCTCGATGTTCGCGAGCGACCCCGTCTCCAGGTTGTCCACGCAGATCACCCGGTGGCCGCGCGCCAGCAGCTCGTCGCACAGGTGCGACCCGAGGAAGCCAGCGCCGCCGGTTACCAGGCAGGTAGCCATGCGCCGCAGCATAACCGTCCTGGCCCGGTAGGTCCTTATCATCCAACGGATGGCCACCATCGCGCGCAGCCCCGGCGGGGGCGCCGAGGACGAGCCCGAGCGGCTCACCGTCGCCCCGATCGTCGGGCCCGACGACCCTCGCCGCTTCACCGACTCCGGGATCGAGATCTCGGAGCTCTACACCGAGGCCGACCTCCCCGCGGAGCTCGACCTGGGCGAGCCGGGCGAGTACCCCTACACCCGCGGCCCGCACCGCGAGATGTACCGCCGCCAGCTCTGGACGATGCGCCAGTACGCCGGCTACGCCTCCGCGAAGGAGTCCAACCGCCGCTACCGCTACCTGCTCTCCAAGGGCTCCACCGGCCTGTCGATGGCCTTCGACCTGCCCACCCAGCTGGGCCTGGACTCCGACAACCAGCGCTGCCTCGGCGAGGTCGGGCGCACCGGCGTGGCGATCGACACGATCGACGACATGCGCACCGCCTTCGATGGCATCCCGCTCGATCAGGTCTCCACCTCGATGACCATCAACGCCCCAGCCGCCTGCCTGCTGCTGCTGTACGAGCTCGTCGGCGAGGAGCAGGGCGTGCCGAGCGCGCAGCTGCGCGGCACCACCCAGAACGACGTGCTCAAGGAGTACATCGCGCGCGGCAACTACATCTACCCGCCGGCCCCCACGATGCGGCTGACGACCGACCTCTTCCAGTACTGCCACGAACGGGTGCCGCGGTGGAACACGATCTCGATCTCCGGCTACCACTTCCGCGAGAAGGGGTGCTCCGCCGTGCAGGAGGTCGCGTTCACGCTGTGCTCCGGGATCGCCTACGTGCAGGCGGCGATCGACAAGGGCCTCGACGTGGACGACTTCGCGCCGCGCCTGGCGTTCTTCTTCAACGGCCACAACAACGTCTTCCAGGAGGTCGCCAAGTTCCGCGCCGCGCGGCGCATGTGGGCGCGGATCATGCGCGAGCGCTTCGCCGCCACCGACCCGCGCGCGCAGATGCTGCGCTTCCACACCCAGACCGGCGGCGTCACGCTGACCGCGCAGCAGCCGGAGAACAACATCGTGCGCGTTGCGCTGCAGGGCTTCGCCGCGGTGTGCGGCGGCACCCAGTCGCTACACACCAACGGCTTTGACGAGGCGCTCGCGCTGCCGACCGAGCGCGCCGCCAAAATCGCGCTGCGCACCCAGCAGATCCTCGCCCACGAGTCGGGCGCGGCGGACACCGTCGATCCCTTCGCCGGCTC
>JBOGYA010000086.1:0-9952 GCA_050696515.1 Solirubrobacteraceae bacterium | reverse complement strand
GCGGCGAGGCGGGCCACCACCTCAGGACCCTCGGCAACGGCGCCGTGGCCGGGGACCAGGACATCGACGTGCCTGGCGGCCTCTCCCAGCCGGTCGAGTGCGGTCTCGTAGGCGCCCACCTGATCGGGGCGGCGAGCATCGAGGAGAGGGATCAGGACATCGGAGAGCATGTCGCCGGCGAGCAGGACGCCACGGTCCGCGAGGAGGACCGCGGCGTGGCCGACGGCGTGCGCCTGATGCTCGATGATCTCGCCCGGCACGGGTCCGCCGTCCGCGGGCAGCGGAGTGACGAGCGCGATCAGCTCGAGAGGGATGCCCGATGCGCTCTCCGCCGCCATCGCCCGCGCCCGCTCACGGGCTTCACCGGCAGCGTTGGCGCCGGCAGAGGTGGCGTAGCGCGGCACGTCGCCGAACCGGGCATGCCAGAGCAGGTGGTCCCAGTGGGGATGGGTGGAGAACCCGGCGACCACCGGAATGCCGAGCCGGTCCAGGTCATCCGCGAGCTGGTTCAGCTCGGAACCATCGATGCCGGGATCGACCAGGATCAACCCATCCTCCCCGCGCACCACGATGGAATTGGTCCAGACCCACTCACTCTGTCGGACCCAGACGCCGTCGGCCACCTGAGCCAGCATCGGTTCACTCTGTCAGGTATCTCCCCCCGACGCAAGCGGAGAGCCCCACATCAACTCTTTGCCTCGCCGGATGCGGCCACTCGCTACCTCGATGCCAAGGCGCTAGAAGGCAGCATCTTGTCGATCATCGCCGCTACCGCCGGACGGTGGCTGTTCGGCGACCTCCTGACCGGCCTTACCGACATCGAGGAGGTTCGCTGATGGCACGCACCGTTGATCTTGCCGGCGTGCGCGAGCTGCTTGAGCGCCACGCACAGCTCATCGAGGTCTTGCCCGCCGAGGAGTACAACGAACTCCACCTCCGACGCCATCAACTCTGACCGACAAAGGACCCGAGGAGCTTCCCGCCCGCCAGCGTAAGCGGCTCGTATTCAGGGCGCTCGTAAGGCGGATTGGCTTCAAAGCAGAGTGGCCATTCCTGCAAGTGAAACTCGTAAGTAGTTTCCAAACCCTCAGTGTTGATCTGCGCTTCCAGCGTCGCATCGGTCGGCGTGATGACAAGAAGCAGTCTCAAGGCCGGGTACGCCCCTGGCGCTTCCCCAAGGTGCTTCCTGCATGGCGCAGAGCTATAGAATGCGCGGCACTATGAGCCTCTTCAACAGACCGTCGCGGACAGTCGCAGACCCGACGACGGAGATAGACCCGGCGCTCAGGGAAGAGGTCGAACAGCCGCCAGCCTGGATGTATGAGTGGCATCTGTCAGAGGGCCTCACCACGCCTGCCCTCGGTCCCGAGCTTCAAGACGTTCATCGAACAAGGCTTGAGCTGATGGAAGCGCCGGTACGAACAGCGCTCTCCGAGGCGGGGGCTAACGCGAGAGTCATCGACCTTGCGTGCATGAGGGCTGGTTCTCTCATCGCGTGATCGAGTGGGGAGCGTCCACCGTCATCGGAGTGGACATACGCCCCCAGCTGATACGACGTGCGGAGCTAATTCGATCACATTTCGGGATTTCCCCGGAGCGCTTTGAGTTGCGGTGCGCTGACGTGTTTGATCTTGACCCCGCAGAGCTAGGAACATTCGACGTTGTCCTCTGTCTAGGGCTCATCTACCATCTCGAGAACTCAATCGGAGCTTTGCGCATAGCTCGCGCACTTACTCGTGGGCTATGTGTCATCGAGTCTCAGTTGACCAGGCAGAACGACCCAATTGTTCTCGGCAACGGCCAGAGCGATCTCTTGAACAGAGCCCAGCGAGCTATGCGGCCCGTTTTGAGTCCGATTGGGAGGGCAACTTCCTCGCCTCAGCAGGAGGAGTGATATCTCTCACACCAAATCGCGCCGCTCTCCTGCTGGGAGCCGAGGCCGCCGGCTTTTCTGACTTGCAACTGGCTCAGCCAGCTCCAGGTCACAACCAGCAGTATCTACTCGGTGATCGCGCCGTCCTGATCGCGCGCCCGGCCCGAACGCCGCCGGCTCGTAGCTGAACGAATAAAGCCTTCCTGCCCTGCGGCGGCTGCGAGCGTCGTCTCCGCCTGGCCCGAGGACGCGGCCGAGTGAGGCTCACATCGTTAGCTGTTGCGACGACCCGTTGAGCCCAAGCTCATCGCCACCGTCTACACCAAGCTAGGCCAGCGTCGCGCGCTCGCACGCGCTCAGCAAGCAATGGCGGCCTATCAGGAACGGCAAGCCGCCGCGACCGCCGAGGCGCCCCGTCTGCACGTCGTCGGCTCTGCGTAGCTTCCTCTGCTAGTTAAGCCGACGGGCGAAGTGATGGGAGTAGATCGCCAAGCCGTGACCATGGTAGAACCGGTGCGCGTCGAAGCGCTCTGGGCCGACTCCCGAGTCCAGGTGTAGCTGACCGCACCCGAGCCTTCGGCCCTCTTCGATCAACCAACCAAGCAGCGCCCCGGCGTGACCCTGACGCCGCCCCTCCGGCGCGGTCGAGAGGTCATCGACATACAGGAAGCGCCCCCACGCGAGATTGTCGCCCACGCGGAACCCGGCGACCGCGACGGCCTGCTCTCGACCGGGCAGGAAGGCACCGATCAGCCGGTAGCCCGCCGGGCGCATCACCTCATCAACGTGCCCGACAAACCGCTGCTCAACCCCCCACGCGACTCGCAGCGCGCACATCGCTTGGTGGGCGAGTCGGGTCTCGCCAGCAAGCATCTCGCGGATATCGGCGGTGTAGGCCTCGCTCATCGTAAGGACGGCAAGGACCGTACCAGCGAAGCCGTCCGAGGCCACTTTTCGGCGTAGCCAGACAGCCCTGCTACGCGATGCCGCGCATCGCTGAGGCCACGAGCTTAGCGACTGCCTCTGGTGTTGCGCCCGAGCTGAAGCTGCGCCCTATGGCTGCGGGGGGTCGGGGTCGTGGTTGGCGAGGATCTCAAGCGCCTCGCCATGCTTCGCGACCAGACGTCCTCCGATGTCGCGGATGCGCTCGCGGACCTTCTCGGTGGACATGATCCGCAGATCGCCACCCGGAAGCTCCTCCACGAGCACTGAGGACCCAGGGGCATAGCCATGAGCCTCAAACTCCCGCGGGATCGAGATGACGTTGCTGTTGCCAACGCGACGGACCTTGACGACCTTCATACAAGCAGTATATACACGGATAGCCGCTAGCAGCACACGTGGACCTTCGATAGGAGATGGCGCGACGTTCATCGGCGCATCGCAATCCCGTAGTCCCGCGGCCCCAAAGCGCGATTTTGCGTTCGCGGATGGAGTCTAGGGTGGTCTCAATTCCTAAACTAGAACGCTGATGCCTCGGCGGCCCTCAACTGTTCAGCACTCATGACGGGAAGGGATCGCATGGCTCGCACGCCGGAGGCAATATCGTCAGCTATGGAGCTAGCATCAGCCACGTGCTTCAGTTGCGTCCTTTGTTCCCGGTCGATGAGGTACGTACGCTAACAGCCGGTCGCGCGCCCACGTCAGGGGGACCACGAGAAGGCCATGTAGCCCCCGTCGCAGCGGTCTACGGCGAACTCGACCGACCGGCGATCATCATCGAGCTGGCATTTTGGCCGCATGATGGCATTCCAGAACCACTTGCCGAGCAGTCATGGATAGGTTTCTGCCAAAACCTGGGCATGGCTCCATTCGGAGGATTGAGTTCGCTTCGGAGCGAGCCTGATTCTTGCTGGAGTGTTGAGTTTGCGCCACATACGTTGATCACTAATTCATCGCGGTCATTTCAGCTGGTGCTCCCGCGCCCCGATGAAGCGTCGGAGAACGCAGTACGAGCAGCCGGCTCATGCGTTGTCATATTCGGCATTGGATTGGAGGTCGACTCCTCCGGAGCAGTGGGTGTCTCTCCGACGGCTGCAGCAATCACGGCCACGTATGCAGGATCGATGTCGGTACCGGAGCTCTTGGAAATACCAGGGCTCTACGTGGTCCCGGTCAACAGCTTTCGCCCATATGACCCGATGCGGGCGACAACGTTCGTGCTCGATACAGACGTACTGATCGAGATTGAACGCTTCTCGTTCGCCCGTATTCGCGGATATTCGCGGTTCTTGAACTCAATCGGGGCGAATGGTGGTGCTTAGCTCCAGCGCTAGGGATACGCGATGACGTGTGCGGTTTCGTGAGCGGTCGGCGTCATGCCATCGACGCCGACCGTCCACCCGGAGACTCAGCTCGAACCGTGTTCGCGCGCGTAGCGAAGCAGATCATCCATTGACGTAAGACCTGTCTGCTGCCTCAGCGTCTCAAGATGCATGTCGCTCCGGACGCCGAAGTCGACGCCGTATTTCTCCTCGATCGTCCCGACATCTGTGTCGCCGCGCTTGCGACGCCACTCCCCGTTCTCGTCCCGACTGCGTTCCTGCGGACGGCCCATAGGGGCCTCCTTTCATAGGCGAAATTGTTGTTCTCAAGCTATCAAACGGTACGGCAGCTTCTGCGAACATACGTTCTTGTGTATGCCGCAGATTAGACGCCCGATGGAACGCCCTCAAAACAAGCTCTGTTGGATCGGTTTCTCTGACTCGCGCGGCTTGCGCCCCTCAAGGGCATGAGAGGCGTATGCGCCAACGATGCGGTCGAGTGCGCGGCCCTTGTCGCGGTGTCCGTAGAGGCGGCGGACGAGGTTCCCGCCGTCCTGGTGACCGAGAGCGATGGCCACGTCCTCGGAGGACATTTCAAGTTCGTTGACCATGTACCAGCCCGCGAAGTGGCGGGTCGTGAGGTAGAGGCTGCCATCCCAGCCCGCAGCGGCCCTGACGGCCTTCCGGTGGTAGGCGCGTGAGCTGGGGGTCCAGTGCTCGCCGCGCAGCGAAACGAAGCAAAACTCGCCTTCACGGGCAATGCCCGAGAGTGCATCGCGGGCGTGGGCAGTCAGCGGTGCGTCGCGGCGCAGGTGATTCTTGGGTGTGTCGAACGCGCGAGTCGCGGCGCTGAACTGCTCAGCGACGACGATCCGGCTCCGGGCGAAGTCGATCCTCTCCCAGCGCAACGCGTCCAGCTCGCCGGGACGAAGACCCGTGAACGCCGCGACTTGTAGCCACGCAGCAAACGACGGACAGGCCAGCCTACGAGCGTGCTCGATGATCTCCCAGACCTTCCGCTCGGTCGGTGGCTGTTGGTCGCGTCGGCCCTTGCCGCGTGAGATGCCGAGCTTCTGGAAGGGGTTGCGGTCGATCAGTCGTCCGGCCTTCACCGACGCCGCGTCGTTGAACATCGAACACAGGCCCTGGACTGACCCGGCACGGCCGCCGCCGGCGAGCCAGTCGGCGACGATCTCATCCCCGACCTGGAGGATCGGGACATCGCCGTAGCGTTCGATGAAGCTCTTGGTCAGCTCGCGGCGGCGAATGTCGCTCGACTCCTTCGGTCGCGCGAACAGCGGGTCGGTCGTCCATCGATCCCAGAAGCTGCGGACGGTCACGTCCTTTGCACGGACGGTGCCCAGACGTTCGCGCGCCCTCTCTCGTACTCGCTTTGCTTCGGTCTTGGTCGCGAACGTGCCAGGTCCACCCACGACCTTTGAGACGCTGAGGTTCTTCCCGGTCGCGGGATCGTAGACCTGGGCTCGCCAGCGGCCAGATGGGAGCCGTGTGACGCTCATGCCGCCCTTTCCCGCTCCGATGCCCAGGAGATCGCGACGGATGGCCTGAAACGGCGTGTGCGTCGCCCCCACGTCACCGATGGCATCCCCTCGGCGACCATCCGGTCTACCGTCGCCAGGCTCACACCCATGATCGCCGCCAGCTCGGCACGTCCCACGTAGCGCTCAGGCGTCGCGAGTTGGGTTACGGCGATTCGGGTTGTCGGGTTCGGGTTTTGTCCCCTCACACCTATATATGACCGTGAGCGGCCGCAAACGGCCAACGACTTTGCTCTCGGCACCAGCAACAAGCAATCGCTGCGCCACGTCCAATGCGAGGCGCGTAGATCACGCTTCGTTAGGGTGCGCCGGATCGCCGAGCGAACCAGGTGGTTCGATCCCGGACGATCCGGCACAGCCAGGCGAACCATCGTCAGAGCGAAAGGTCGTCCATACGCACGGCGGCGCGGGTCGCGAATACGAACTCTCCGCAGCGATGGATCAAGCCCGCGGCGTGCAGACTTGCGACTGCATCGAGGGTCCCAAGGTGCTCGCCGCGCTCGCATTCAAGCTCCGCAACCGACCAAGTCCGCTGCGAATCGGAAGCCAGCAACAGACTGAGGATTCCTTTCTCTGCCCGCTCCTCGTCATCAGCGGGCATCCGGCTAATCTCATCCTGCATGGGAAGGTCCTTCCTTTCCTTGCCACGCCCCGGGCAGTTCGAGCTGCGCCGGGGCACTTTTTGATTGGGATTCCGTCAAGCTGACCGCCGAGATGCGATCAGCAATACTACTTGCCTGTCAGTATACACTCAAAGAATGCTGTAGAAATGTCTGACGCAGAACAGAAACCCGATCTTCCGGCACTCCACCGCCTCGCCTACGCCCAGGACGGTCTCTTCACGACACGACAGGCCCAAGAACGGGGCATCAGCGCACAGCTTCTTGCCCATCACACACGATCAGGCCGATTTCAGAGGATGCGACAGGGGCTCTATCGCCTCAGCGACTACCCGGCCGGGGAGCACGACGAGATTCGTGGCGCCTGGCTCACCGTAGGGATGGAGAGGGCGGTCGTCTCGCACGAGAGCGCGCTCGTGCTGCATGGACTCTCCGACGTCCTGCCAAATACCGTGCATCTGCTCGTCTCCCGCCACCACCGGGGAGTCCGGGCGCCCAGCGGCGTAACCCTGCACACCGCTACCGCGTCCATACCGGACGGCGACATCACGACCCGCCACGGCATCCGCGTCACAACCCCGGCGAGAACGATCATCGACGCGGCACGCTCAGGCACCGCGCCAGAGCAGATCCAGATGGCTGTCCGCCAGGCCCTCCAGGAAGGCCGCACCACGCCGGACCAGCTCGCCGAGCACGCCGAGCGAAACGGCGGACACGTCGCCGCGCTCGTGAAGCAAACGACCCAGGAAGCCACCGCCGCGTGAAGTACGACACCGCCGAGGCGTTCCGCGCCGCGCTTGACCAGCGAATCCGCAACGAAGCGACCACGACCAAGCTGCCGGTGATGCGGCTACGTAAGCGCGTCGCCTTCGAGCGCTTCCTCGCCAGGCTCGGCGTCGCGGAGCCCGGAAACTGGGTGCTCAAGGGCGCATTCGCGCTTGAGCTGCGACTCGGCGTGCGAACACGAGCAACCAAGGACATCGACCTCGCGGGAGCTAACGACGAGCAGACCGCGACCACGAGACTAATCGCTGCGCAGGCGATCGACCTCCACGACCACTTCAGCTTCGACGTAGCGCGCACAGCCGCGCTCGACCAAGCAGAAGCATTCCGAGCTGTCCGCTACAGCGTGACCGCCGAAGTCGCCGGACGACGCTTCGAGCAGTTCCCCGTCGACGTGGCGCTGAACGAGCAGCCGACCGCCCCGTCCGAACGCCTGCCGATCCCGAGTCTCCTGGACTTCGCCGACATCCAGCCCATCGAGATGCCCGTGATCGCCCTGGAGCAGCACATCGCCGAGAAGGTCCACGCATACACCGCAACCTACGGACCACAAGAACAGCAGAGCACCCGCATCAAGGATCTCATCGACATCCTCCTAATCGCCGACCTCGCCGCCCCACACGCCGACCGCCTACACGCGAGCTTCGCCGCGACATTCAGCCGCCGTGAGCGCCAGCCCTTCCCCACCGTGCTCCCACCGCCACCGGCCTCGTGGGGTAGTCCCTACGCACAAGCCGCAGCAGACGTCGGGCTGCCGGCCGACCTCGGGACAGCTCACGCCGAGGCTGCCACCTTCCTCGACCCGATCCTCGCCGATGCGACGACCGGCCGCTGGAACCCCGCGCAGAAGCGCTGGACCACCTCCTGAGCCAAGACCACGGTTCCCTCTTCTGAGCCGTGCAGCCTGCCCACTGCGCACCAAAAATCTCGTTGCTCCTATGTCAAGCGCAATCCGCAAATTGCGCCTTTCGCTGTCCGGGTGTATAGTCGCCTGTCATGGAGGGGAACGGCACCCTTGATTACGCTGCGTGGGTCAAGGAAGGCGAGACCCTTGGGCGTGAGTTGAGGATGCAAGAGGAAGACGTTCTCGGGGTGCTCTCAATGGAACCAGCGCGTGCCGCTGATGCGATGGTTTCGCTGTTCGAGGCGATCATCGACCGGATCGAGGACCCTCTGTTGGGTGAGGATGAGTTGACGCCCGATGAAGTCGCGAAGCTGCGAGCAGAACAGGCGGTTGCTTTGACTCGATTTTGGAAGCGCTGCGATGAACTCGCCGGGATGATCGTCAGCCACCCATCTCGCTCAAAGCCTGCCCGGCAGTAGACGAGCGCTCACGCTGGGGCGTTCGGTTGTGCTGCGAGCGTGTTTTTGCGCTCAGGGGTGGAGCTGCTGGTGGCTGTAGGAGGAGGGTGTGGAAGTGGCGTGCGAGGAGGCGCTTGAGGCATCTGAGGGCCTCCATGCGGTTCTTGCCTTCGGCTTCCTTGCGTTGCAGGTAGGCGCGTGTGGCGGGGTCCCAGCGTCCGCGGGTGATCGCGATGACGTGCAGCGCGCGGTTGATACGGCGGTTGCCGCCGCGGTGCAGGCGGTGGCGGTCGGTTCTGCCGGAGGACACCGGGATCGGTGCGACACCGGCCATGCGCGCGAAGTGCGAGTCGGTAGGGAATCGCTCGGCGCCGGCGGTCTGGCCGATCAGGATCGCTGCGGTGATCGTGCTGCACCCTGTCTCGGCGAGCAGGTCGGGGCGGTGCGCGGCGACGAGGGCGTGCAGCTCGCGCTTGAGGCGTGTCGCCTCGCGCGAGAGCTCACGGATACGCCGGACGCTCTCCTTGGCGATCCTGACTCGCGCAGAGGCGTCCATGCCGCGTAGGCGCCTGGCGACCTTTTCGAGCTGCCCGGGGTAGTCCATCTTGCGCGGAGGGATACTGGCCTCCAGGCCGGGGTCGAGGATCACGAGGTGCCAGCGCAGCTGGTTGGTGAGCCGGGTGATCTCGTGGACGTGCCCTTCGCGGTGGTCGCACAGCAGACGGATCTCCATCGCGGTCTCGTCCAGGAACGCGCCGGGGAACCTGTTGACGCCCTCTCTGAGAACTGCCCGGGCGACCGACCGCGCGTCGATCTGGTCGGACTTCCCGGCCTCGCGCTCCCCGCGGCGTGAGACGCCCATCAGCTTCGGCGGGACCCTCACAACGCGCTCGCCGGAGGTCACGAGCGCGCGCTCGAGGTGGTGGGATACGTGCCGGCAGTCCTCCAGCGCCCACACCACATCCGCGTCGAGCCCGCGGGCCCACTGCAGCGCTTGGCGGTGTCCGTTGTCGTCCGCGGTGATCTCGCGCTCATCGAGGACTTGGCCGGTCCCGGCGTCGACGGCGGCGAGTGCGTGGGTGCTCTTGTGAGTGTCCGCTCCGATCACGATCATCCTGTTGGTCCCTTTCGTTGGAGGTGATGAATGTGGACCTCCGGCGGACAGGTCTGAGTTGGGGCGGTTGCCACGCTCCTATTAGGTCACGCCGGTGATCCCAGGCTGGCGGTGGGCGACACAACGACTTGAGGTCAGGCACTTCGCCGACAAACAGACTATGAGTCAGCCCACCGCCGGCCCGGACCTAACCCGGCCGATCGGACGCCAACACCACGGCTCAGAAAGCACGGTCCCAGCAAGCTGAGACGACACGAATCTGAGCGCCAGTGCACGACGCCGCCACCTGGCATCTGCACCTTCGCACTCACGCAGTCTACGGGCATGAAAATGCCGGGGGGCTGTTGTCCGGTCGTGGCCGTAGGGTCGTTTGACCGGGACAGGGGCCTTGTGGGAAGACGCAATGGTGGGGCAGGCCGTCGTGCATTTGGGCTGCG
>JBOGYA010000085.1:0-10135 GCA_050696515.1 Solirubrobacteraceae bacterium | reverse complement strand
GGCGCACCTCGCGCGCGCGACGCTCGAGGCGATCGCCTACCAGACGGTGGACGCGGTGCGCGCGATGGAGGCCGGCGCGGGCGAGCCGCTGCGCGAGCTGCGCGCGGACGGCGGCGCGACCGCGAACCGCTGGCTGATGCAGTTCCAGGCGGACGTGCTCGGCACGCCGGTGGTCGTGCCCGAGGTCGCCGAGACCACCGCGCTCGGCGCGGCGTACCTCGCGGGCGTGGGCGCGGGCATCTGGACCGTGCAGGACGTGCGCGTGGGCTGGCGCGAGCGCACGCGCTTCGAGCCGCGCATGGGCGAGGACGAGCGCACGTGCCTGCTCGCGGGTTGGCGGGGAGCGGTGGAGCGCGCGCGCAGCGGAGAGCACGCCTGACTGCAAAAACAGATTTTTGATGAGCGGCCTTCGGCCGCCGCGGCGTCCGCGTGGCGTACCGCGGCCGCTGCGGCGGCCACGCGGGGCGCGTGTTGGTCTGTTTGTGGGCGTGGTGCTCGTGCGCCAGGACCTGGTAATAAGGAAACTGCGGGTGCTCACCACGTGTCGTGGGTTTGGCGGCAGGCCGGCTGGTGGGAGCTGTGAGCAGCTGTCGTAGGCTGGTGTGGCGCCCTGATCTTCTTTATCGATGGGGGATTGGCGGGTGCGCGATGTCCGCGGCGGGTGCGCGGGTCGCGCTCGGGTGGCGTGTTCTCGCAAAAGAGGTCTTGACATCAAGCACCCGGTGTGGCTATGATGAGACGGTCAGGTGCTCATCGGACGGTGGACATCAGTCAACATAGGGTCTGGTTTGGGTCAGCCCACCTTGTGGTTTGACTCCAAAGCGCTAGCAGGGTGTTCAGGTAGCGAGAGGGACTGGGTCGCAACGCATGAGGGAGTCGATTTAGCGTGGTTTCGAGAGGGATAAACGCGATGGGAGCGCGTGCCGCCCGGCTGGGGCGTCTTGCTAGATGCATCAGCAGCCTGATGCATCTCTCTCTCTCTCTCTCTCTCTTGTGCTCTTGGGCTAAGGCCTAAGAGCTCCCGCTGGCTGGCCCTCGCGGGCCATCTGGTCTCCCCCCCGGGGGAAGGGTTTTGCTCGGTGGTCTCCCCCCCGGGGGAAGGGTTTTGCTCGGCCTCGCGCTCCGCGGGGGTGGCCTGATGTGTGTGCCTGCGCGTGTGCGGGCGCCTGGGGATCTGCCGAGCGTGCGGATCGTCGAGATTCAGCGTTCGCGGTTGTTGGCGGCGGCGGTGGCGGCGGTCGATGAGCTGGGCTACGCAAATACGACGGTCGCGGATGTGACGAGTCGCGCGCGGGTGTCGCGGCGGACGTTCTATGAGCTGTTCGCCAACCGCGAGGAGTGTCTGATGGCGGTGCTGGAGGACGTTCTCGCGGTGATCGGGAGGGAGATCGCGGGGGCAGCCCTGGAGGGGTTGGCGTGGCGTGAGCGGGTGCGTAGGGGGCTGGGGGCGATCTTGGGGTTCTTCGATCGTGAGCCGGTGTTGGCGCGGGTATGTGTGGTGCAGGCGTTGAGTGGTGGGCCGGATGTGTTGCGGCGCCGCGAGGAAGTCCTCGGGAGCTTGGCGGCGGTTGTGGACGAGGGTCGGTTGGAGGGCGCGCGGGGTGGGGGGTGCACGCGGTTGACCGCGGAGGGCCTGGTCGGCGCCGCGTACGCCATCGTCTATGCACGGTTGTTGCGTGGGGAGCGGGAGCCGCTCACGGGTTTGGTGGGTGAGTTGATGGGGATGATCGTGCTGCCCTATCTTGGCTCTGGGGCGGCACGGCGTGAGCAGGCGCGGCCTGCGCCCACTGAGCTCCCGGGCGCTTCCGGTGCGCGAACCGCGGCGGCGCGTATTGTGAGCGACCCGTTGGAGGGTGTGTCGATGCGTTTGACGTATCGCACGGCGCGGGTGCTGGAGGGTGTGGCTGAGTGTCCGGGGGCGAGCAACCGCCGGGTCGCTGAGCGTGCGGGGATCCACGATCCGGGGCAGGTCTCGAAGCTGCTGGTGCGTCTGGAGCGTCTGGGGCTGCTCGAGAACTCAGGCGAGGGTCATGCCAAAGGCGAGCCGAATGCGTGGTCGCTGACCGCGAAGGGGCAGCGGGTCGCTAGGAGCATCCAGCTGGCAGCGCCGGTAGAGGCCGATCACAGTCAGGTCAAGAGAACAGCGAGGCGAGCGGCATGAGCTTGGTACAGCGCGCAGGTCGCCGGTGGGCACACGGCAGGGGTCCCGGGGGAGCGATCGGGTCTGAACGCAAGAGAGGAAGGCGGGAGGGGAAAGGATGGCTTGGATGAGCGCTCGACAGTCGCTGCTGGCGTGCTTGGTGTCGTTGTGTGTGTCCGTGGCGGGCGCGTTGGGGGCCGCTCCTGCGATGGCGGGCGAAGGCACCGTCGAAGGGTCCTGCCCAAACGCGGCGGAGCGCTTCGGCGCGTCCGCGAACCTCCCGGACTGCCGCGCGTACGAGCTGGTGACGCCGCAGGTGAAGAGAGACGACAGCAAGCTTGAAGACATCTTCGGGTTTGGCGATGGCGACCATGTCATGTTTCAGAGCTTTCTACCGTTGCCGGGTACGACGACCGGCATTGAAGAGATGGCGTTGAGCTCGCGCACCGAATCGGGGTGGGCGACCATGCCGCTGACGCCGCCGCCGGGGCCGGGCCCGATCTATGGAGGGCTCGAAGGAAAGGCGGAAGTCTTTCGGGACGAGGCGTCGTTTACGTCTGATTTCTCGGCGGCATTTATCAACTGGCAGTTCAACTCCTCGCCGCTGGATCAGAATGGGGCACCGGATACGTATCGGGTGGATATCCCGAGTGGGGTCGCGTCGATCGAATCGCTGCCGCAGTCCGGTCCGAGCACGGAAAGCTTGATCGACGTGCCCGGCGTCTCTTACCTCGGCGGCGCTCCTGGGCCGGGCGCATATCTCGCGGGGAGCTCGGCGGACGGCAGCCGGGTGTTCTTCTTGACCGACGCGAAGCTCCCGACGGAGCCGGGTACCCCGGTCGACACCTCGAGCCCGTCGAGCGTCGAGCTGTATGAACGTCACGACGGGAACACGACTCTGGTCGGGGTGATGCCCGACGGTGAAGTCCCGTCGTGTGGAGCGGACATCGGGGCGGGCGGCCAGTCGCCGATATCAAACCAATCGCTGTATAACTATGGTGTGATCGCGCCGGATGGCTCGAATGTGGTGTTCAAGGTGCCGGGGGGTGAATACGGCGGGGAATGCGGCGCCGCCACCCGCGGGGTGTACCTGCGTGAGGACTACAACACTAAGACGGTGCCGTTGCCCGGCTCCTCATTTGCCGGGCGCTCGGGAGACGGGACGAAGATCTTCACGCTCGACGAAGGGCACATCTACGAGTACGACGTGGAGAGCGGCCAGGCGACGACAATCACCATGGATGGGGGGAAGATTATCGCGTTTGCGGCGAATGGGTCGCGAGTGTACTATTTGCTGGAAGAAACGCTGTATGTATATGACGATGGCGTGACGAAGACGATCCCCGGCGCCGGCGC
Organism: Solirubrobacteraceae bacterium; assembly: GCA_050696515.1. Classification (GTDB taxonomy): domain Bacteria; phylum Actinomycetota; class Thermoleophilia; order Solirubrobacterales; family Solirubrobacteraceae; genus Palsa-744. The sequence continues at coordinate 6,639 of JBOGYA010000085.1, read as the reverse complement.
CGGCTATCCCCCCAGTAGTGGACTTATAGAACTCCCGCTAAGCACCGGCGCAGATTCGGCGGGAAAGCCCGATCTGGGTTATACGACGCCGGATGGCTCGGAGTTTGCATTCATCGATACCGCGAACCTGACGAGCTACAACAGCGGCGGGCACCGGGAGGTGTATCTGTACAACGCGAACACGGAATCGATCACGTGCGTGTCGTGCACCCCGACCGGCGCGCCGGCGCAGGGGGACGCCGATTTCCTGCGCGGCCAGTCATTCACCCTTCGCCAGGCGGGTTACAACCAGCATATCCCGCCGACATATGACGTGATCTCCAACGATGGGTCGCGGGTGTTCTTCGAGACGACCGAAGCGCTGGTGCCGCAGGACACGAATGGGCTGGAGGATGTGTACGAGTGGGAGAACGGGCATATCTATCTGCTCTCCTCCGGCCATGGCACGGTCGGTTCGTACATCCAGGGCGCGAGTGAAAACGGCAACGACGTGTTCATCGAGACGACCGATCAGCTGCTGCCGCAGGACATCGAGAGCTCGCAGCAGATCTACGATGCGCGGGTCGACGGCGGGTTCCCGTACACGCCGCCGGTGTATGGGTGCGACAGTGGCCAGTGTCAGGGTCCGCAGACGCCGGCGCCGGTGTTCGGGGCGCCGCCGAGCGCGACGTTCGTCGGCGTCGGCAGCCCGACGTTCAAAGAAGCGCCCCAGACGGTGGCCCCGAAGGCGGCGAAGAAGAAGGCCAAGCCCAAAAAGGGTCGGCGCAAGGCGAAGCGATCACACACCGCACGGGGTGGACGCAGCAGGGGAATACGGCACAAGCACGAGAACAAGGGGAGGCGGTAGCTGGTGCGCGAGCGCTCAAGAGAAGCCGGTCACAGTGTGGTGGGGTTCGCCCGCCGGTCGGGCGCAGCGCGGTTGCTGGCCGCGGTGGCCGTGGCGGTCGGCGGGTGGCTGGTGCTCGTGCCGGCGTCGGCGCTGGCGGTGCTTCACTATCCCTATCTGGGGCAGTTGACGGGGCTCTCGCTTTCGTTTGGTGTCGCGGTCGACGAAAAGACGCACGAGACGATCGTCAGTGACCTGGCTGGCGGTGTCGTTGACGTGTTCAGCTCGAAAGGTGAATTGACGGCGTCGTGGAACGGTTCGGCCGAAACCAATCCCCCGGGCGTGCCGGGCGGATCGTTCGGCTCCCCATGGGGAGTGGCTGTGAACGACGCGACCGGCGACATCTACGTCGTCGACCGGAGGGACAGCGTCGTCGATATTCTGGGGCCGGCCGGCGAATATATCGGTCAGCTGACCGGGGTGGGGCTCACCGCACCGACCGGCGTCGCGGTGGATCAGGCGACGGGCGATGTCTACGTCGCCAACCTCGAAGGTAACGCGGTGGACGTGTTCGAATCGAACGGGAAATATCAATCGCAGCTGACCGGGCACGCGATCGAAAGCCCGTTCAGCGTGGCGGTTGACGACGCGACCGGCAAGGTGCTGGTCGGTGAAAACAGCGGAGAAGGTACCGTCTCCGTGTTCGATGTCGCGACCGGGCTGTATGAAAAGACGTGGAGGGGCTCGGCGGGAACGAATCCGCCCGGCACCCCTCAGGGGGGTTTCGACCTAGCTACTATCATGAGTGTTGCTGTCGACGATGCTAGCGGCCGTGTGTATGTGGGCACCCAAGAGGCTCATGTGGTCGACGCATTCGACGGCGCCGGTCATTATCTGGGTCAGATGACGGGGACGCCGAGCGGATCGTTCTCGAACCCGTTCGGGGTCGCCTTCGACCAGGCGAGCGGAGACGTCTACGTAGACGACGGTCAAGCGGTCGATATCTTCGGTGAAGGGGTGCCGCTTCCGTCAGTGACGACCGAAGGGGTTGCCGGTGTCAGCGAAACGGGTGCGACGTTGAAGGGCAGCGTCAACCCCGAGGGTGTGCCGTTGGGTGCGTGTGAATTCGAATACGGAACGTCGATCGGCTATGACCACAGGGCTCTGTGTGCGCCGGCGGGGATCGGGCCGGGCTCGGCGCCGGTCGCGGTCAGCGCCGAAGTCAGCGGTCTGGAACCGAACGCTCGGTATCACTACCGTCTGGTTGCCACGAACGCGAATGGAACGGCCGAAGGCTCGGACGAGACGTTTGTCGCGACCAGCGGAGGGTTCGGGTTTCAGACGACCGGCCCGCATGCTTTTTCGGTGGTCGTGAGCAACTCGGTGGTCCCGAGCGGCGAACCGACTGCTGGTGCACTTGGACCGTTGCCGGAGGTTGCGAACCCGCACGATCTGGATACGCAGGCCGGCTCGCACCCGTTTGCGATGACGCTCAACTTCCGGTTGAAGACGAACCCGCTCGACGAACTCACGAGTGAACAGTATGCGAAGGACATCGCGGTCGAATTTCCGGCTGGGTTCGCGGGGAGTATCGTGGCGGTGCCGCAGTGTCCGATGTATCGGCTGGCGACGTCACTCGTCGGCTGCCCAACGAGCTCGCAGGTCGGCACCGTTACGGTGTACACGAATCTGGGTGCGTTGCCGGCGCCGGTGTACAACATGGTTCCCTCCGACGGCGGCACGGCGGAGCTGTCGTTCCCGGTGGAGATCGTAGCGCAGCCGGTGATCGTGTCGGTCCGCACCGACGGGGACTACGGGATCGTCTCGATGACGGAAGGCATCTCGCAGTACATTCAGTTCAAAGGTCTGGCAATCACGCTGTGGGGTGTGCCGGCAGACCCACGGCACGACGCCGAACGATACACGCCGTCATCGGGTTCAACGTACTTCGGCAACAGGGTACCGGGCAATGTGAACGTCGTGATCAAGAAAGAAACTGAACAGGAACAGGGGAAGGAGATCTTCTTCAACGGTAAAGGCGAAGAAGTTTCGCCCGAAGTACCGGGCGAACCGATGCCCAATGGTTCACCGTTGAGCGCGTATTTGACGAATCCGACGAAGTGCAGCAGCGCGGGCCTGGAGGCGCGGGTCGTGGGTGATTCGTGGACGGACCCGGGGCCGTTCAATCCGGTGAATCATCGCCCGGAATTGTCGGATCCGCGGTGGGTGCAGGATTCGACGCCGATGTACCCGGGTGGGCTGACGGGCTGCAACAGGCTGCGGTTCAACCCGTCGATCGCGGTGACGCCGGATACGACGAAGGCGAACAGCCCGTCCGGCTATGCGATCAACCTGCACGTGCCGCAGAGCACGGAACCGTTTGATCTGGCGTCGCCGGCGTTGGAGAACGCGGTCGCGACGCTGCCGCAGGGCCTGGCGATCAACCCGGGCGCGGCGGACGGGTTGCAGGCGTGCACGAGCGACAGTGCCGATCCGGCGGGAAGTCCGGGGAACGAGATCGGATTGGGCACGAATGTGGAACCGGCTTGCCCGGCGGCGTCGCAGGTCGGGTCGGTCGAATTGAAGACGCCGCTGCTGCCGGAAATCCTGTATGGCCAGGTGTATTTGAGCGCTGAACAGTCGGGTAATCATTATGGGGTGTTCATCGTGATCCGCGGCGAGGGGCTGTTGGTGAAGCTGCATTCGACGGTCGTCGCGAACGCGGCGACGGGGCAGCTGACGGCGACGTTCGACGATAACCCGGAGCTGCCGTTCAGCGATTTCACGCTGCATTTCTACGGTGGGCCGCGGGCGGTGTTCGTGAACCCCGCTGCGTGTGGGCCGGCGACGACGACGATGGATTTGACGTCGTGGGCGAGCGGCGCGGGCGGGTTGGGCGATCAGACGCCGTCGAGCACGTTCAACGTGAGCTTCGATGGCAATGGCGCGTCGTGTCCGAGTCCGCAGCCGTTCGCGCCATCGTTTACGGCGGGGACGACGAGTATTCAAGCGGGTGGGTTCAGCCCGTTGGTTTCGACGTTCAGCCGGCGGGATGAAGATCAGCTGGTCAATCATGTGCAGTTGACCGCGCCGGTGGGGTTGTTGGGGACGTTGCGGGGTGTGCCGTTGTGCCGGGAACCGCAGGCCGCGGAAGGGGCGTGTCCGGCCGCGTCGCAGATTGGGCATACGGTTGTGGGTGTGGGGTCGGGTGCGGCGCCGTTGTATCTGCCGCAGCCGGGGGAGCCTGAGAACCCGGTGTATGTCACGGGCCCGTATAGGGGTGCGCCGTTCGGGTTGACGTTCGTGGTGCACGCGATCGCGGGCCCGTACAATCTCGGGAACGTCGTGGTGCGTGCGGCGATCAATGTCGATCCGAGTACTTCGGCGTTGACGGTGACGAGCGATCCGCTGCCGACGATCATCGATGGGATCCCGGTGCAGGTCAAGAGCGTGAATGTCGTGATCGACCGCGAACATTTTGTGTTCAACCCGACGGATTGCAACCCGTCGCAGGTGCAGGGGTCGATGACGAGCCGCCAGGGGTCCACGGCGAACCTGAGCTCGCCGTTTCAGGTGACGGGTTGTGGGGATTTGAGGTTCAAACCGGAATTCAGGGTCTCGACCTCTGGGCACCCCACGCGCGCGAACGGGACGAGCCTGGACGCGCGGTTGAGCTTCGCGGCGAACGCGCTGGGTACGCAGGCGAATGTCGCGAAAGTGAAGGTGGAACTGCCGAAGCAGCTGCCGTCGCGGCTGTCGACGTTGCAGAAGGCGTGTCCGGCGCAGACGTTCGAATCGAATCCGGCGGCGTGCAACCCGGCGTCGGTGATCGGGGTCGCGAAGGCGGTGACGCCGACGCTGCCGGGGGTGTTGAGCGGCCCGGTGTACTTCGTATCGCATGGCGGGCAGGAATTCCCGAACCTGATCATCGTGCTGCAGGGCGAAGGCGTCCGCGTGAACCTGGTCGCCTCGACGTTCATCAGTAAAGCGGGAGTCACGAGCAGCACGTTCAACAGCATCCCGGATGTGCCGGTGAACAGCTTCGAGTTGTATCTCCCGGCGGGCCCGTATTCGGCGCTGACGGCGCTCGCGAGCCCGTGCAAGACCAGGCTCGTGATGCCGACGACGTTCACCGCGCAGAACGGGATCGTGCTGCACCAGAACACCCCGATCGCGGTCACCGGGTGCGGCGCGAAAGCCGCCAAGGCCAGGAAGGCGAGCAGGGCCAGCCGGGCGAGCCGCGCCGGCCGGGCGCGAGCCGCCGGGCGACGCCATAGGCGGCGAGCCGGGCACGGCGGGCATAACAGCGGCGGCACAGGCCGCGGGCCGCGGCGCGACGCGAAGAACGGGAGGGCAGGTCGATGAGCGCCACGCGGACCACACACCGAGCAAGCAGGGGCCGGCTGTCCGGTAGGGGTAGGCTCGCGGTGGCGGCCGGTGTGCTGGCCGTGAGCTTCTTGGCCGGCGTGTCCGCGGCGGTGGCGGCCGGTGCGCCGACGCTCGGCGTGCCGCTGGCCGCGGCGAGCATCACGCGGACCAGCGCGACGCTGCTTGGGGGGGTTGACCCGCAGGAAAGCGCGACCAGCTACCAGTTCGAGTACGGCACGAGCACCGGCTACGGGCAGCTCACAAGCCCTGCCGGCATCGGCGAAGGCGACACCGAAGTCCCGGTCGAACAGGGCCTCGAGGGGCTCGTGCCGGGCGCCACCTACCACTACGCGCTCATCGCAAGCAACCAGAACGGGACGATCGCCGGCCCCGACCAGACACTCACGACGAGCCCGCCGACACCACCGGTGGTCCTCAACGGCGGGCAGGCGAGCAGTGTCACGATCAACGACGCGACGCTGAGCGCCACGATCGACCCCGAAGGCCTCGAAACGAGCTATGTCCTCGAACTCGGGAGCGACACCGGCTACGGCACCAGCATCGCCGGCGAAGTCGGCGCCGGCGCCCAGCCAGTCAGCGTCGAAGTGCCCATCATCGACCTCGAACCCGCCACCACCTACCACTACCGGTTCGTGGCGGTCAGCGGCGATGGTCGCACTCCCGGCCCGGATGAGACGTTCACGACCCCAGCCTATGCTCATCCGATCATGCTCCCGGTAGTCGAGCCGCTGCTGGCGACGCCCGCGGTCGTGTTCCCTACCGAAGAAGGCCGGCAGGTGGTCAGGCCGGCGAAGCACAAGGCGAAGAAGAGGAAGCCCAAGAAGAAGAAGAAGCCTAGGTCGCGTCGCGGGGCGAGGCGCTGAGCGCCCCGAGCTTGCTGCCGGCTTCAGCAGCTCTATCTGGCAGCGGAGGCAAGAAAGGGCAGGGCGCGGCGCGGCCGGGAGCCACAAGCAGAAGAAGTAAACGCCCCCAACCCCTTATGGTATATTTCTACCATGCGTACAACCATTGACGCCGCAGGGCGGATCGTGGTGCCCAAGCGGCTGCGCGAAGAACTCGACTTCAAGCCCGGCCAGCAGCTGGAGCTGAGCGCCGTCGACGGGAGGCTCGAGATCGAGCATCCCACGACCCCGATGCGCCTGGAGGAGCGCGGCGGCCGGCTGGTGGCCGTCGCCGATCGTGCGATGCCGGAGCTGACGCAGGAGCTGGTGCGCGAGACGCTGGAACAGATTCGGCGGTGATCGCTCCCGCCGGCGCGGTGACGCCCGACTCGAGTGTGGTGATCGCCGCGTTCGCCAGCTGGAATCGCCACCACGAGGCGGCGGTCGAGGCGCTCGGCGATGCCAGGGACCTGGTTGCGCATGTCGAGCTCGAGTCCTACTCGGTGCTCACCAGGCTGCCGGAGCCGTTTCGGGCGCAGCCGG
>JBOGYA010000084.1:0-10203 GCA_050696515.1 Solirubrobacteraceae bacterium | reverse complement strand
GAGACGCCGGCCGATCATGAATCGCCCGGCGTCGCGCTGATCGAGTCAACGAGCATATACCCCAAAAAGTCAATACCCCACCCCCTCGCAGCCATCGTCGTCCAGCCCGCTCGACAACGATCCGCTCACCAGGCCGGTCCCGACGATCCATTCACCAGGCTCCACGACGATCCACTCACCAGCCCGCTTGACAACGATCCGCTCGCCAGCCCGCCCCACAACGATCCGCCACACCAAGCCGCGACTGCCAGCGCCACGCTAGTCTGAGGGGATGGCGAGCGCAGCAGCAGGAACCCTCTCCGCGGTGGAGCAGCGGCCGACGACCTCGCTGCCCAAGGGGCCGCGGTGGCCGGCGGTGGCGCAGACGGTGGCGTGGGCGGTGTCGCTGCCGTGGGTACTGGACCACTGCAGCGAGCGGTACGGGGAGGCGTTCACGCTGCGGTTCTTCCCGAGCGGGCGGAAGATCGTGGTGGTGAGCGGGCCGGAGGCGGTGAAGCAGGTGTTCGCGGCTCCCCCGGAGGTGGCGCCCTCGGCGGCGGGGACAAGCCCAATCGCGGCGGTGATGGGGCCGAGCTCGGTGCTGACGTTGACCGGCCCAGAGCACATCCGTCAGCGGCGCCTGCTGCTGCCGCCGTTCCACGGAGAGCGGATGAAGGAGTACGAGGAGACGATCGTGGAGGCGACGCGGCGTGACATGCAGACGTGGCCAACGGGAGAGCCGGTGAGTACGCAGGAGCGCACACGGGCGATCACCCTGGAGGTGATACTGCGGGCTGTGTTCGGGGTGGAGGCGGAGCGGATGGACCCGCTGCGCGAGGCGATCGGCGGGCTGTTCCAGCCACTGCGGCTGCCGATGCTGCTGCGCATAGCCCTGAGCCGCCCCACGATGGAGCGCCCAAAGGGGTCGTTCGGGCAGGCGCTCGATAAGCTCGACGAGGAGGTGTACGCGGAGATCGCGCGCAGGCGCGCGCAGGCGGACCTCGGCGAGCGCAAGGACATCTTGTCGCTGCTGATGCAGGCGCGCGACGAGGAGGGAACGGCGATGCAGGACTCGGAACTGCGCGACGAGCTCGTGACGCTGCTACTGGCGGGCCACGAGACGACGGCGACGACGGTGGCGTGGGCGATCGAGCGCCTCGTCCGCCACCCGGACAAGCTGGAGCGCCTGACCGCCGAGTGCGACAAAGGCGAGAGCGACGAGTACGTGCAGGCCGTCGTGAGCGAGACGATGCGGGTGCGCCCGGTGGTGCCGATGGTGATCCGAGTCCTCCAGGAGCCGTTCAGGGTCGGCGAGCACGAATTGCCCGCGGGCACGCGGGTGGCACCGTCGATATACCTGACGAACCGCGACCCAAAGGTGTACGAGGCCCCGGAGGAGTTCCGCCCGGAGCGCTTCACCGACAGCCAGCCGGAGACGTTCTCGTGGATACCGTTCGGCGGGGGGATCAGGCGGTGCATCGGGGCGTCGTTCGCGACGCTCGAGGCGAAGCTGATGCTGAGCACGATCCTGCGCGAGCTGACGCCAAGCCTCCCGCCCCGCGCGCGCAGAGCGGGGGAGCGCAGCCGCCGGCGCGCGATCACCCTGGTGCCGGCAAACGGCGCGCGCGTGGTGTGGAGCAGGCGCGGATAAAGAATTGGATAGGACCCTCCGGGTCCCGCGGCGTACGCAGTGAGAGCAAGCCCGCGCAGGGCGGAGCCCGGGCGGGGCCTCCGGACGGCGCGGCGCTCACCTGCCAGGCAACACGCAGCGGGGAAAGCCCGGGCGAGCGTACCGGCCGGAGCGCGAGCTACGGTCCCGGGGATGAAGGAGATCTTGGAGGCAATAGAAGGGGCGCGGCGTGAGCTCGAGGCGAGCCCGGGAGACCGGGTGGCAGGCGCCCGCGCGCGGGGGGTGTTGAGCCAGGCGCGGGAGCTGTGGGAGACGCTCGACGCCGAGCAGCGCGCGGCGCTGAAGAGCCCGGCGCGCGAGCTACGGGAGAGGGTGGACGCGGAGGCGCAGGACGCAGGCCCGCCGCCGGAGCCCGAGGAGCTGTTGAAGCGCTTCGGCCTGAAGGAGTTCAGGCCGGGCCAGCGCGAGGCGGTGGCGGCGGCGCTGGGAGGGAGGGACAGCCTGGTGGTGATGCCGACGGGGGCGGGAAAGTCGCTGTGCTACCAGCTGCCGGCTCTGGCAATGGATGGGATGCCCACCCAACCCCTCGTGGTGGTGGTGAGCCCGCTGATCGCGCTGATGACAGACCAGTGGAAGCGCCTGGAGCAGACGGGCGTGAAGGCGGTGATGCTGGCGTCGGGGATGGAAGAGGGGCACAACGCGCGGGCGCTGCTCGACATCGAGTCGGGGTGGGCGCAACTGGTGCTGGCGGCCCCGGAGCGCTTCGCCTCGCGCGCGTTCCGCGAAGCACTGGGAACCCGCAGAGTGGGGCTGTTCGTGGTGGACGAGGCGCACTGCGTGGCGGAGTGGGGCCACGACTTCAGACCCGACTACCTGCGCCTGCACGGCGCGATCGCGGCACTGGGGCGCCCGCCGGTGATGGCGGCGACGGCGACGGCGACCCCGCGCGTGGCGAAGGAGATCGCGGCGAAGCTGGGGCTGAGGGAGTGGGTCGGGGTGAGCTCGGGCTTCGACCGGCCGAACATAACGTGGGACGTGGTGAGGGTGGAAGGCAAGGGGGCGGTGGCGCGCAAGCGCAAAGCGCTGATGCACGTGCTCGAAGATATGGACCCCGCCCACCCCGCGCGGCCGGCGATCGTGTACTGCGGCACGCGCAAGGACACCGAGGAGGTGGCGGAGGCGATCGCGGAGCGGGGGATCGCCACGGTTGCCTACCACGCTGGCCTACGCCCGGAGGAGCGCAGGCGGGCACAGGAGGCGTTCATGGGCGGAGCGGCGGAGGTCGTGGTGGCGACGAACGCGTTCGGGATGGGGGTGGACAAGGCCGATGTGCGCACGGTGGCGCACTGGGCGATCCCGACGAGCTTGGAGGCGTACTACCAGGAGGCCGGCCGCGGGGGCCGCGACGGGAAGCAAGCGCGGGCGGTGCTGCTCGCATCGCGGATGGACCTCGGGCGGCTGATCCGCTTCAACACCGAGCGGCAGACGAGCGTGGAGGATGTGCGCGCATACACGAACCGCCTAAGCCGCGGCGCGCACGCGGAGGTGGCGGAGATCGCACCACGCGAGCTCGACGACAGCGAGCGGGTGCTGCTGTCGATCGCGGAGCGGGCGGGCGCGGCGGAGCTCCAGCCGGGCGCGAGGGGGGTGCTGCGGGTGCGCCTCACGGGCCAGCTGGACGGACGAGCGGCGTACCAGGCGATCAAGGCAGCTAAGGACCGTGGGTGGGACTCGTACAGAGCGATCGAGAAGTTCATCGCGAACGGCAACGAGTGCCGCCGCCGGCAGATCCTCGAGCACTTCGGAGACTCACAGGAAGGCGCACGGGAAGGCCGCTGCTGCAGCGTGTGCGACCCAGACCCGGAGCTGGAGCGGGCAATCGCCGCGGGCGCGCACAGCCCCAAGCGCGCACGGACCAAGGCACCCGCGGTCGACGTAGCGGGCGCGGCGCGCAACGGCTCCACGGGGTCATCGCGCAACGGCTCAGCCCTGAACGGGCACGCCCTCAACGGCGCTGCCGCGGAGCCCCCCGACCTGGTCTCCCCGGACTCCCCGCCCCCCGACCCGGTGGACGACGCTCAGTACGAGAAGCTCAGGGTGTGGCGCCTGGGTCAGGCGGAGGGCAAGCCGGCGTTCACGGTGGCGGCGAACACAGTGCTGGAGGAGATCCTGCGCCGCCGCCCGACGAGCACCGAGGAGCTGATCGAGATCCGCGGTATCGGCCCCGCCTTCTGCGAGAAGCACGGCGAGTCCCTGCTGGAGGCGCTGGCGGGGCTGGGTTGAGCTCGACGCGGCGATAGCATCAAGCACGCGCCGACGTAGCTCAGCTGGTAGAGCACTTCACTCGTAAGCGCTCGCTGCAAAGCCCCGAAAGGCACGAGTTAGAGCCGTTTTTGGCTTGCTAACTCGATATTTGTACCCTTCTACGTGAGGACAGATACGGTCAGGTGAGGACAAACGATACACGGCCCGCCGGGTACCACGGCGGCAGAAAAATCGAGAGCCGACGGCCGGAGTCGAACCGGCGACCCCCGCTTTACGAGAGCGGTGCTCTGGCCATCTGAGCTACGTCGGCATCGGGCTATTGCATCGTACCGCCAGAGCCGCTGTCGTTCTGCCCGGCTAGGGCTCAGTGCCCTGGCGCCGGGGGAGTTCCTTCGAATGCTTGGTTGTCCTCAAGCCCACAGCCCGCTCACGGGTATGGCCCATAGGCGGTCGCCGAGTGGCAGTGTCTGCTCCCCGGCGTGCAGGACCGCGCCAGCGACGAACTGGCTGCCCAGCGCCTCCCGGAGCTTGCGGAGGCTCTTTGTGTCGGCGCCTGAGAGCGATACCTTCGCCTTGACCTCGATCGCCACGATCCGTCCGGCGCGGTCCTCCAGCACGAGGTCTACCTCGCCACCGCGGTGATCGCGGAAGTGGTAGACGTGCGGCTCGGTCTCGCTCCAGCTTGCGAGCTTCAGTATCTCCATTGCGGCGAACGTCTCAAGCGCAATGCCGGTGACCCGGTCATCCTCGGCGATCCTGCGCTCGTCCGCGCCGAGCAGGTGCGCCAGCAGGCCGCTATCGGTGACGTAGACCTTTGGGGCGTGCACCACCCTCTGCAGCAGGCCCGGTCGCCACGCGGGAATCCGGCGCACGAGAAAGATCGCTTCAAGCAACTCGATGTAGCTCTTAACGGTCTTGCCGTCCAGCTCGAGGCTGCCGGCGACGTTGGCGTAGTGCAGCAGGTTGCCCGAGCGTGTCGCCAGCAGCGCGAGCAGCCGCCGCATTTCGTGCTCCTTGTGCAGGTCGGCGATCGCCTGCAGATCCCGCTCGAAGGTGGTCGTCAGGTAGTTGGAGTACCAGTGCTCCCGACGGCGTCCCCGGCGACCGCGCGCCTCCGGGTAGCCGCCGGCGGCGATCCGCTCCGCGAACGCGGCCCGGCCGATCGGCGCTCCCTGGATGCGCGGCGGGGAGGCAGCGAACAGCGAGTCGACGAGGTTGCCCTCGGCGCTCTCCAGCTCGGCCTGCGCTAGCGGCGCGAGGCGCAGCAACTCGATCCGGCCGGTGAGCGCCTCCTGGATCTTGCGGGAGCCCAGGATGTTCGCCGACCCGCTCAGCAGGAACCTCCCCGGCTGTTGCTCGCGGTCCACGATCTGCTTGATGGCGAGGATCAGCTCGGGGACGCGCTGGACCTCGTCTATGAAGACCGGGCCGTCGAAGCCCGCGAGGAAGCCGGCCGGGTCGGCCACCGCAGCGTCTCGCGCGCCCTGATCGTCCATGCTCACCGTGGGACGCTGTTCTTCCGCGGCGAGCGCCTCGCAGAGCGTGCTCTTGCCGACCTGCCGCGCGCCCATGACCATCACGACGCGCGTATCGGCGAGCGACTCGCCGATCAGAGGGCGTATACGGCGTTCAATCACTTCGGTGATCCTACAACCAGGTGTGGTCAGATACGGAAAAGGAATGTGGCAAACACGGAATTGTAGGACGTCAGACACGGAAAGCTGGGCAGGCAAACACGGATAGCCTGCGTCCAGGCATCCGACGCGCGTCCTGTCCGTTCAGGCGCGTCTCTCCCGAAAACGCTCGGACGTTGCCCAGCGGCTGCGTCCGCTTCTGCGGTCGATCCGCGGCTATCCAGAAAAACGGATACCGGCGGATAGGTTCCGATAGCTCTCGCTGTCGACGGGCCTGGATGCGGCAAGAACGAGCCGAGCCGGTTGGTGATCGCGCCAGCCCACGCAGCCCAAGCAAATACCCGCCCAGATACCGGCGGGTTTGAGCCATGAGAAGTGTTCAAAACGCCAAACCCGAACGGGGGCAAGTACGCCCGAAAACAGCATCAACTGGATGGGTGTCCGAGCTGAGACATGCGGTCTCTAATCAGATTGGATCGTGCCATAGCCAACTGTGTCGCTAGCCGAGTTGAGAGATACGCCAGATATGGCCGGAAGTGGTCGTAGACCTCTGTCAGGATCAGGGCCCCGCCCAACGGGATGTCATCCCCGCTCTTCTTCAACCCGCTCTTCTTTGTTCGGTCCAAGACGGTCGAGATCGTGAACTGGTCAACGATGGAGATTATCTCGCGGCGAATGTCGGCGATGGGGCCGTCCAGTAGCTCAGGCATCTTTGGGCTTGGGCGCCTCAACTTTGAGACCGCTTGGCTCATCAACATGAGCCGGAGCTGGCCCTGGATCTGGCCAACAGTGAACTTCGAGTCTCCATGTTTGGCTTCCGCTCGCTCGGCTAGGTCTGGATAGTGGTCGGTGAGCACATCGTCGGTGAGTGCGTAGCTGAGGGTGGCAGCTGCTTCTAGCATCGCGTCCAGCGCTGGAGACGACACGGCGTCGGTGCGAATCGACTCATAGTAATCCTTGAAGGGTCTCGGTGAGAAAGCCCGGGAATCGTTCACCGAGCCTGATCGTCACACCGTCGGAGCCAGCTCCCTCCGTGCCATCAAACCACCCATAGCGGATAGTCGAGTCGCGAATATCGACGAGCACAACCGCCACAGGGACGAGCTTTGCTCGCCAGTACGAGGCGGTCGTTGACCGAATCGCCACCACCGGAGCGTGTGGGAAGTCCTGACTGGTTCCCTTGACCTGGGCAAAGAACTCTATCCCTGGGATCTGCCGATCAAAGACCGGCTCGACACGAAAATCGATTCCATAGTCCGACTCCTGGGGAGTCTTGCTTACCACCCACCCAAGTGCGGCGCACGCCGATGAAAAGATGTTCTCAGCCAGAACGCCAATCTGGCGTGGTTGTGAAGTCTGGGGCGATGCGACCACCCCTTTGGCCTCTCCAGCGGTAGCGAGGTTATTGGGTACAGCGGCGAGCAATCCCATATCGTCGAAAGCCTCGGCGACTCGCGAGTCAGGGTGGCGGGGTGGCGCCGGTCGGGTCGTAGCTGAGAGCGAAAGCTCCTCCAGAGAACGAATCGTCACTCCAGCGAGCAAATGCCGATGGCGAGCAGCGAGTGTCTCGGCCTCCTTATCGAAGGTCTCCTTCATGTCTTCGGCGATTGCTGGCCAGCGGGCGCTTTGAAGGGCATCGGCAAGCTGGGACATTGAGTCGCTTGCGGTCATCTCCGCCTCGGTCCTCTCGTCCGCATCAACCGAACCTGCCAGATGAACGGCGGCTTCTGCCTAGGCCAACAGCATGTGAAGCGTGTCTGGATCGCGAGCCTCCTCGGGCAGCGTCGCCTGAATGTCCTGACGCAGACTGCACGCGAGTGCACTCACCCTCTTGTAGTCGGCGAGCGAGGATTTCTGTGCGGACGCCTGGAACGCCATCGTCAGCGCCGCACTGCGTAGTGCTCCCGGCGCCTGGCTCAAAGCTACAACGAGTTGAAGTTCAAGAGCTTGGGACCACAGACTGCGCGGCCACAGTACTTCTGCCAGCTGAACGAGAGAGACATACACCTGGTTCGACGGATCGAGCTCGGTATCACAGAAGGAGATAAGGAACTCTCGCAGCCTGCCCTGATCGGCTTCCAGCCCGAGTGCTACATCCATTGCGTAACGACAGACCTCGAAATACAGGCCGTCCCTCGCAGACTGAATCCCGCGACGCGAGTCCAAGAACGCCGAGCGAAGACGCGCTACCAGCTCGTCTGACAACTCCTGGTTACGTTCGAGCACTATCGTCGCTGCGAGCGTGCCCGCGTGCACTACTACAGCGTTGGAGATATTGGACCTCTGTATGAGCGCGCAGGTCGCCTCCGCCGCCCCCTCAGTGTCTCCGTCAAGGACGAGAAGCCAGGCGCGCTCCAGAGCCACGGCATCCCGGACCGCCTCCGCCATGTCCGCCGCGGCGAGCTGCTGGTGGATCTCGGGAATGGCCACTGTTGGATGACACAGCCCACGAAACGCGGCGATGCGAAGCCACCGAGCCTTCAACAAGCGAGCGGTTGGAGCTTCATCGGAGTGCGATGCCTCGGCCAATGCGACTGCGTTGGTAGCCATCGCGAAAGGGCGGCCAGGATGCTCTGAATTCGGATCTCGACTGGAGAGCTCAGCAATGACAGCAGCAAGCTCCACCTCGGAGTCCTCCTCCATCCCTGGATCGTAGCCTGCCTCGGCTCGCCAGGACAGCGAGCGAGTGTCGAGCCGCTAAGCGTGCAACCGTTTAGGGGTGGGCGCCTCTGTAGGACGAAACGATCCCTGCTCGTGTGGCAGTGGCTTGAAGTTCAAGCGTTGTTGTCTCGGCGACCAGCAAGCGTCACAGGCGGCCGCTCGAAGCGCGCGACCGGGCAGCGCGGAATGGAAGCCTGACCTCACCTTGCTCGTAGAGACCGCCGAGGGGCCGATGCTGCGGCTCGTGCCGAGTGCGTCTCCGCTCATCGGCGGTAACAGCGAGGGTCGCGCCGCTGAGCACGCCACCCACCGGGCGGCTGCGCTTTGGGGCCTGCCCGATTTCGTCTATGGGGCCGAGGTGGTTCAGGTCGGCTCCGGCGTCCGTGAGTTGGGGGACGGCATCGTCATCGTCGGCGCAACCGCGATCGTGCTGCAGGTCAAGCGTCGCGAGTCGATCTCGGGAAAGCCTGAGCGCGAGCGCAACTGGATTCTGAAAAGTGTCGAGACGGCCCTTTCTCAAGCGAGCGGCACGATCCGGCGCTTGGCACGGGAGGCCGCAACGCTGACAAGTATGCGCGGGCGGTCCATCGAGATCGTCGGGTCTGACTACCAATGGATCTCGGTGGTGATCGTCGATCACGACGATCCGCCCAGCGAGGTGGTCCCGCCGCTCGAGGGTGAGCAGCATCCAGCCGTCGTGATGCTCAGACGCGACTGGGAGTTCCTGTTCGACCAGCTGAAGTCAACGGCAGCAGTGGTCGAGTATTGCGCGCGCATCGCGAACGAGCCGATCGAGATCGGGACCGAGCCGAGGCGCTACTACGAGCTCGCGCAGGCCGATCACAACGCGCCAGAAGAACCGATCGACCCACGGTTGACGGTGCCCGGACATCCGATCATCTCGACGCCCAAGCTGCCGCTTGCGCCGGCTGCGTCAGACGATCTCGACGCGCATCGGATGGTTCGCACGGTCATGGAGCAGATCGCCCTGACGCGCCTGACGGCTGCACAGGAGAAGGATGTGCTCCGTGTCCTAGCCGAGCTTGATCGGTTGCCGGTCGCATTGCGGGCTGCGTTTGGCGGCTTCCTGATCGAACGCGATCACCGAAGCGAAGAACAGCACCGACGAGGCGGTCGTTTGGCGCTACAGGAGCCTGCGAGGCAACCGCGGGCAAGTGCACCTCGCGTTCGCCGCTTGCAACAAGCCCTTCGATCGCGACATTGAGGGCGCGTTCCAGTTGTGGGTACGACTCCGTCACCACGAAGTTGTCTCAGTCACCGGCGACCATGAGAACCTGACGACCGTCGGCGTGCTGCTCACGCCATGCAGCAGTAGAGCGCGTCCTTGGGATACGACGATGGCTGCGGTCTGCGGCGACATGGGCTACTCGCCCGCTGAAGTTGAGTCACTACTCGAGCTGTGGCCGCCGCAGCCGCTTGAGCAGTCCGCGGTGACCTAACCTATGAAGGGGTCCGGGGTTCGAGTCCCCGCGTCGGCTTCGCTGGTGCTTGGGATCTCTGGTGGGGGGTCCATGGGGGGAGCCTGCTCCGCTACTAACGGTCGTATGCGCGGCCGCGCGGCAGGACACGCACGACTGTAATGATGAGCTGCCGGTTGTCGCGCTCGAATCGCACGCGCCAGTCGCCGACTCGCAGCCGGTACTCGTGAGAGCTCTGAAGCCGCTTGACATCTCCGGTCAGCTCCGCGCCCTGGGCGAGCCGTGAGATGGCGCGCAGGATGCGCTGTCGTGTCGGTGGGTCGATCCTGCGTAGGTCCTGCGGGCGCGGTCATCGACGACGACACGCCAGTACGGCTCGTTCACCGATCGCCGTCGAGCTCGGCGATCACACTCTCAAGCGGCACGGGCTCGATGCCTCGTTCGCGGTCGGCGTGTGCCTCGGCGACCGCACGACGCTCCCCCTCGGTCTCAGGCTCGTCGTCGAGCGGCGCGTGATCGAGCATCCAGGCGACCGAGTCGCCCGAGGCTTCGGCAAGCGTGCGGAGCGCCACGCGCGCTTCCTCGTCGCTCATTG
>JBOGYA010000083.1:0-10279 GCA_050696515.1 Solirubrobacteraceae bacterium | reverse complement strand
GAGGGCCTCGCGCAGCCGCTGGTCGACGCGATGGCTGCGGCGATCGCAGGCGGCGGCTACAAGTACGCGCTGTTCGGCGGCGGCCTGCTCGGCTTCGAGATCGGCGCCGGCCTCGCCGCGCGGCTCGGGGCGGGCGTCGCGATGGAGGTCACGGGCGTGCGCGCCGAGGGCGGCGAACTGATCGCCGAGCGTCCGATCCTCGGCGACTCCGCGATCTCCGAGATCAAGTACCGCTCGCCCGTGGGCATCATCATCGGCCGCCTCAACGCCTTCGAGATCAAGGAGTCCGGCGGGGCCGACGCCCCCGTGGAGCAGCTCGCCTTCGAGTTGAGCCCCCACGCCCAGCGGGCGAAGATGGTCACCCGCGGCGAACAGCGCGGCGCGGACGTGGACATCGAGGGCGCCTCGATCCTCGTCGCCGGCGGGCGCGGCCTCGGCAAGGCCGAGGGCTTCCAGCTCTGCGAAGACCTCGCGGGCGCCTTCGGAGGCAACACCGCAGTCGCCGCCACCCGCGCGGTCGTCGACGCCGGCTGGTACCCCTACGCCGCCCAGATCGGGCAGACCGGCAAGACCGTCGCGCCGAAGCTGTACCTCGCCGCTGGCATCTCCGGGGCGATCCAGCACAAGGTCGGGATGCAGTCCTCGGAGAACATCGTCGCGATCAACAAGGACTCCAACGCGCCGATCTTCGAGTTCTCAGACCTCGGCATCGTGGGCGACCTCAACAAGATCCTGCCGAAGCTCACCGAGGCCGTGAAGGCGAAGAAGGCGAGTTAGCACACGAGGGAGCCCGAGGCGATGCGCCACGCCGATCGAAGGGAGCATCTGAGCAATGTCCGGACATAACGGCTCTCACAACGGGAAGGTCGTGCCCGCGGCCTACCCGCCGCCCGTGGACTCACAGAAGGAGTTCGTCAAGCGCGGCCTCGACGCCGAGGATGAGCTGATCGAGGTGGGGGTGGCGATCGTCGGCGGCGGCACCGCCGGCTTGGCTTGCGCCAACCGCCTGCTGCAGCTGCTCGCCGACGATCCGGAGACGATGGAGCGCCTCGGCGAAGTGCCGGTGGCGGTGGTCGAGAAGGCCAAGACCTGCGGCGGGCACAACCTCTCCGGCGCGGTCATGCGCCCGGGGCCGCTGCAGGAGCTGTTCCCGGAGATGACGCGCGAGCAGTGGCGCCAGGAGGGCTTCGCGTTCGGCGAGGTCAAGAAGGAGGCGATCTACGCGCTGCCCAACAGCAAAACCAAGATCCGCATCCCGCCGCCGCCGCCGCTGAACAACCACGGCAACGAGGTGATCTCCGTCTCTGCGCTCGCGCGCTACCAGCAGCGCGTCGCCGAGGAGGCCGGCGCGTACATCCTCACCGAGACCGCCGCCACGCAGCTGATCGTGCAGGATGGCCGTGTCGTGGGAGTGCGCTCCGGCGACAAGGGCCGCGGCAAGGACGGCGAGCCGCTCGGCAACTTCGAGCCCGGCACTGACATCAAGGCGCAGGCCACGGTGCTCGCCGAGGGCTGCTGGGGCCACATCACCGGCGCGGCGATCCGCGAGTTCGACCTCGCCGCCGGCCGCGAGCCGCAGGTGTGGGAGCTCGGCGTCAAGGAGGTCTGGAAGGTCAAGAAACCCCTGGATCGTGTGATCCACACGCTCGCCGGCTGGCCGCTGAAGATCTCCGCGAAGTACGGGCAGATCGGCGGCTCGTGGATGTACCCGATGAAGAACGAGAAGACCGGCGAGGACCTCGTCTCGATCGGCTTCATCGTCGACCTCGACTACGCCGACGCGACCACCTCGGCACACGATCTGCTGCAGGAGATCAAGCTGCACCCGCTCTTCAAAGACGTGCTCGAGGGCGGCGAGCGCGTCGCCTGGGGCGCCAAGGCGCTGCCGGCCGGCGGCTACTGGGCGATGCCGAAGCTCTCGATGCCGGGCGCCGTGCTCGTCGGGGACGCGGCGGGCATCATGAACCTCGCCTCGCTGAAGGGCGTCCACTACGCGATCAAGTCCGGGATGCTCGCGGCCGACTCGATCTACGCGGCGCTCAAGCGCGGCGACTCGTCCTTCGAGTCCTACGAGCAGGTCGTCGAGGACTCGATCATTGGCAAAGACCTGTGGGAACAGCGCAACACGCGCCAGCCCTTCCAGAAAGGCCTCCTCAAGGGCGGTCCCCTCGTCAACCTGATGATCGCCACCAAAGGCCGCTTCCCCGGCGGCCGCTGGGCGCTGCACCGCAACGACGCCAAGCCGATGTTCATCGGCAAGACCAAGGACTCCTACCCCAAGCCCGACGGCAAGTACACCTTCGACAAGCTCTCCTCGGTGTTCATCACCGGCAACGCCACCCGCGACGACGCCCCCAACCACATCCGCGTGCAGAAACACGTGCCCCGCGAGGTCGCCGAGACGTGGCGGTGGATGTGCCCCGCGGGGGTGTACGAGATCCCCGAGGACGCCCCCGAGCACGGCGTCGTGGACGTGATCGTCAACTACACCAACTGCGTGCAGTGCGGCGCGATCACCGCGAAGGGCGGGCGATTGACGACCCCCGAGGGTGGGGACGGCCCTCTGTACCAGATACTCTGAACTGGGCCGGTTGGCTGCGCAACTGGAGTGGCCCTTGGAGTGTTAGGGGTAGGGCGATGTCGAGATCGATGGTTTCCATGGCTGTGAGCGCGGTGGCGCTGATGGCGTCTCCGGGGGTGGGCACGGGTACGACGAACCCCGCGCCGGCGTTGAGCGCGTCCGTCGAACAGTGCGTCACGGCGGCCACCCAGGCCGACCGCTCGGTCACGTTCACGGGCCAGATGGAAACAATCCCGGGCGCCCACCGGATGGCGATGGAGATCGTGGTGCAGGAGCACGGCCCCGGCGAAGTGGGCTTTCATACGCTTGCCGCCGCCGGCAGCGGGACGTGGCAGCGCTCCGAAGTGGGGCTCAAGATCTACAAGTACGAGCGGCAGGTGACCGACCTGCCAGCGCCCGCGGGCTTCCGCGCGATCGTGCTGTACCGGTGGCTGAACGAAAGGGGCCATGTGATCAAGCGCGAGGAACGTCGCACCCCCGTGTGTCGGCAGCCGGCCGAACGCCTCGCCCCGGCGCCAAGCCCGGAATCCGGGTCCACCCACACAGCGCCGCAGTCCTGAGCTCGACCCGCCCGGCGCACGCCGCTACAATTCGCTGAGCATGAAGACCTCGATCCACCCCTCATACGTGCAGGCGCACGTCAGATGCACGTGCGGCAACGAGTTCACGACGCGGGCGACCCGCGAGGAGCTGCACGTCGAGGTGTGCTCCAACTGCCACCCGTTCTACACCGGCCGCCAGAAGCTGGTCGACACCGGCGGGCGCGTGGAGCGCTTCCAGCGCCGTGTGGCGAAGAGCCGTGTGCGCCAGGCTCAGGCGAACGCCGCCGCACAGGGCCAGGCGACCGTCGCCACGCAGAGCGAGACGCAGCCGGAGTAACGATGGCAGCGCGCGCGCCCGCCGCTCCGCCGACGGCGACGTCCGTCGTGGATGGCGAGGGCGCACCCGGACGGGTGGGCTCCGATCCCCACGACGGCCAGCTGACGGCCCAGCGCGACGCCCCCCTGGGTGGCCAGGCGGTGCTGGAGGGCGTGATGATGCGCGGGGTCTCCAACTGGGCGGTGGCGGTGCGCAAGCCGAGCGCCGAGCAGCTCGACCACGGCCCCATCGACCCGGAGGAGGCAGCGGAGGGGGAGATCGAGGTGACGAGCTTCCCGCTGAGCTCCCCGTTGCGCCGCCACCGCGCGCTACGCCTGCCGATCGTGCGCGGCGTGGTGGCGCTCGGGGAGTCGATGGCGATCGGCTTCCGCGCGCTCGGGGTCTCCGCGAACGCGCAGCTGCCCGCCGCCGAGGAGGGCGAGGGGGATGCCTCGCAGGAGATCCCGGGAGCGGTGTGGGCGGGCACCGTGGTGGTGGCGGTGGTGCTGGCGATCGGCCTGTTCTTCCTGGTCCCGGTGGGCCTCACGAGCCTCATCAAGGGCCAGCTCGGCGGCTCCTCGGTGGCGTTCTGGGCGATCGAGGGCGTGGTGCGCACGGCGATCTTCCTCGGCTACATGCTCGCGCTCTCGCGCGTGCGCGACCTGCGCCGGGTGTTCGAGTACCACGGCGCGGAGCACAAGACGATCTCGTGCTTCGAGGCGCAGCTGGAGCTGACGCCGGCCAACGCGCAGCGCTTCTCCCGCCTGCACCCGCGCTGCGGGACCAGCTTCCTGCTGATCGTGATGATCGTGGCGATCTTCGTGTTCGCCCCGATCGGCCTGCCGGCGTGGTACTGGCTGGTCGCGACGCGCATCGTCGGCATCCCGCTGATCGCGGGGATCTCCTTCGAGATCATCAAGTTCGCCGGCCGCAACCGCCGCCGCCGCTGGGTTCAGACGCTGATGTGGCCGGGCCTCAAGCTGCAGCTGCTCACCACGCGCGAGCCCGACCTCAGCCAGCTCGCGGTCGCGATCGCCGCGCTGAAGGCGGTGCTCGCGCACGAGACCCCGGGCGAGCTGACCGCGGCCGACCTCGTGGGTGTGGAGGTCGTCGCCTGAGGGCACCCGCCGCGGCGTGAGGCGTGCGCCAGGGTGTGGGTTAGTGGGATGGGCTCCGCCCCCTCCGGGGCTGCGCCGGCGGGCGTTCGTAACGCGGTCCGGGGGCGGTTCTCACAGGGCCACGGTGTTTAGGTATTGACAAGCAGACGCGGATGGTGTACGTTTGCCATCGTCAAGGTCATCCCCAAGGGTGCCTGGCAGACATAGGGTCGGGTTTGGGTCGACGCGCCTTGCGGTTGACATCAAGCGCTAGCAGGGGTCCGCAGTTCGAGAGAGGGACCATCGTCTCAAACGATGAGGAGTGGATCAAGCGTGGTTTCGAGAGGGATGAACGTGGCGGGGACACCTGTCGCCCAGCGAGGGCGCCTTGCTAGATGCGCCAGCTTGGCGCTGTCGCATCTCTCTCTCTCTCTCTCTCTCTTGTCCTAGGCGTCCAGGCCTAGGAGGCCCCCATCGGCCGGTCCTCGGGGGCCGCTCTGTGGGGAGGGTGGCGTGATGCCTGCACGTGGGCGGTCTTCTGCGGCGCGTGTGCATACCGCTGGTACGGGTATGCGGAGCACGCAGCTGGCGGAGATGCAGCGTTCCCGGCTGATCGCGGGTGCGGTCGGTGCGATTGAGGAGTTGGGGTATGCGCGGACGACGGTCGGGCATATCACAGCGCGCTCGAGGGTCTCGCGGCGCACGTTCTACGAGCTGTTCGCCAATCGCGAGGAGTGCTTGGCCGCGGTCCTCGAAGACGTCGTGGGCCTGGTCGCCGTGGAGCTCGCCGCGGCCGGCATCGATGGTCTGCCGTGGCGTGAGCGGGTCCGCATGGGGTTGGCGGCGATCCTCGGGTTCTTCGACCGTGAGCCGGCTTTGGCGCGGGTGTGTGTGGTGCAGGTGTTGCAGGGTGGACCGCGGGTGTTGGAGCGTCGCGAGGAGATCCTCGCGGGCCTGGCGGCGGTGATTGACGAGGGTCGCTTGGAGGGTGCCCGTGGCGGGGAGCGCAGCTCGTTGACTGCGGAGGGCCTGGTCGGCGCGGCGTTCGCGATCGTCTATGCGCGGCTGTTGCGGGGTGAGCGCAAGCCGCTGGCGGGCTTGTTGGGGGAGTTGATGGGGATGATTGTGCTGCCTTATCTCGGGCCGGCGGTGGCGCGCCGCGAACAGGCGCGTTCCGCTCCGGTGCTGCCGCGGGTGGCCCGCTTGGGGGGGTCGCGTGGTCTGCCGCTCGCGGGCGACCCGCTGAGGGGTGTTCCGGTGCGCTTGACCTATCGCACCGCGAGGGTGCTGGAGGGCGTCGCGGAGCATCCCGGAGCGAGCAACCGCATGGTCGCTGACTACGCTGGGATCGTCGACCCGGGGCAGATCTCAAAGCACCTGAGGCGCCTGGAGCGGGTCGGGCTGCTCGCCAATAGGGGCCGGGGCCACGCCAAGGGCGAGCCCAATGCGTGGACGCTTACAGCGAAGGGGGAGCAGGTCGTGCAGAGCGTCCGCGTGCCCGCCCCCTCCCAGCGGAAGGCCGCGTGATGCACCGCAATCCATACCCGACCCCTGCGCCTCGGTGCGCTCTGTCTGTCATACACACGCGAGGGGTCCTCCCCTCCGCCCTGGAGGAGACGATTCGATGAACGTTCGCAGGCTGACCCTGTTGACTCTCGCCACCGCGCTGGGCGTGCTCGCGCTCAGCGCCGGACCTGCCTTTGCTTACAAGGAATACTTCAAAGCCAGCTCCTTCGGCGAACCGTGCTCCAGCGAACCGTGCGGCAAGGGTCAGTTCAGCTCCCCGGCCGGGGTCGCGGTGAACGACTCGACTGCACCGCTCACCGAACCGGCGGCTGGTGACGTGTACGTGATCGACGGAGGCGACGAACGCGTCGAGCGCTTCAGTTCAACCGGTGCCTACCTTGGCCAGTTCAACGGGGGCGGCAGTTATGAAGCGGAAGGAGTCGTCAAAGCCGGCCCGGCTACACCGGCGGGAAGCTTCTCTGGTCTCGCATTTGTCACCTCTCAGGGCGTCGCGATCGACAACAACCCGCTCGACACCTCCGCGGGGGATATCTACGTAATGGACTATGGCCACGGGGTGATCGACCGGTTCAGCGCGGAAGGAAAGTACGAAGATCAGTTGACCGGCACGTGCGAAAACCCGAATGAATCCGCGGTAGAACCGGGAGCGTGTCCAGGTAGCACAGCAAAAAAAGTCATCCCCTTCAAATCAAAACCAGAACTGAACGGTGTCGCGGTCGACTCGGCGGGCGACCTTTGGGTCTACAATCAGATCCAAGTCGCCGAGTTCAGCGACACCGGCGTCTTCATGCACGGCTTCTCAACTGGAATCGAAGAAGCCCGTGGGCTCGCGGTCGATTCGAGCGGGAACGTCTACCCGGTTGTCCGCGGCACAGGAAAGGTCGCGAAGTTCGAAGCGGGGGGAGACGTCGCCGAATTCGGCGCTGGCGTCAATGCCCTGGCGATCAACCCTACCAGCGGGGAAGTGCTGGTCGATGAGGGTTTTCAAGTTGAACAGTTCGCACCCATCAAAGAAACAGAACCCGTAGCCATCCAAACGTTCTCGGGCCTCTCTGGATCGCATGGCATCGCTGTCAACGGCGCCAGCGGGGTGCTCTATGCGAGCCAGATCGAAGCCGACAATGTCGAGCTCTTCGATTACATCGCGTTTCCCAGCCCGGAAACCGAACCGCCCTCCGGGGTGGGCGAAACCGGCGCGACGCTGCACGGGACGGTCAACCCCGAAGGTGTGGCACTCACAGAATGCTACTTCGAATACGGGACCGAAACTTCGTACGGACAGAAGGAACCGTGCAAGCCGACCCCTGCGGAAATCGGCGAAGGCACGAAGCCCGTGGCGGTGAGCGCCGAAGTCTCAGGCCTGGGGAAGGGCGCCATCTACCACTTCCGCCTCGTAACCGTCAACGCCAATGGCAGCAGCCATGGCACAGACAAAACGCTGTTCACGGCCACGCACCCCGCGGTCGAAAGCGAGTCCGTCCCGAGCTCGGGCTCTGCCGAAGCGACCCTCGGCGCCGTGATCGACGCCGAGGGTCTGCCGAGCAGCTATCACGTCGAATACGGCCCGAGCGCGGCCTACGGCTCGAGCACCCCCGAAGTGAGCATCGGCGCCGGTACCTCCGCCGCCCCCGTGCTCGTGCGGCTGGGAAGCCTGCAGCCCGGCACGCAGTACCACTTTCGCTTCGTGGCGAAGAACGGCCTTGGAGTCGGGGAAGGCAAGGACGTGACCTTCATCACCACTGCGTCGGCGAGCGCCTCTGCCTCGGTGCTGCCTGACAACAGGGCTTATGAGTTGGTGTCCTCCCCCACAGAAAACCAGACCGTGGACAGTCTCGTGGGCGTCAACCACGGCACCAGCAAAGTCGCAGGCGACGAAGAATCATATCAACCAGACCAGGCGTCCGCCGATGGCAATTCGGTGGCCTATCCGGGCAGCCCCGCTCTTGAAGGTGGAAGCGGTACGTTCGGCGACTCCCAGAGCAACGAGTGGGTGGCGACTCGTGGCTCAACGGGCTGGGCGACCAGTGATGTCACGCCGCCGGGCACCGACCCGCAGATGGAATATGCCTTTTTCTCGAGCGATCTCTCGGCTGGCATCTTCTTCGCGGACGACGCGGTTAATATCTCGGCCTCGCCCGCAGCTCCGCCCGGCTGCAAATTCGGCATCTATTCGCGCGGCAGTGATGGGAGCTACCATTCGCTCATCGTCCAGCCCGCCACCCCGGGTATGTGCGGCTATCCCCAGGCGGCGGACGCCTCCTCGGATAGGTCCCATGTGCTCTTCGAGGATGAAGCTGCATTGACTGCCGGAGCCGAAAAAGGGTTTCATAACCTCTACGATTCGGTTGACAGCCACCTCTACCAGGTCAACATCCTGCCCGATGGCCGACCTGAACCGGCTCCGTCCGCATGGCTGGGCAGTCCGCAGGCGTTTCAGTTGTTCTCCCCAGACTTCAGCAATGCGGTCTCCGCTGACGGGTCTCGTGTCTTCTGGACGAGCACCGAACGAGGGACAGAAGGCCCCGAACAAGAAATCCCGAAGGCCCTCTATGTGCGCGAGAACGACACTCAGCCGCAGAGCTCCATCGGCCCCGGCGGCGAATGCACGGTGTCCAGCGACGCGTGCACCGTGCAGGTCGATGCAGGCGAACCACGGTGCGTCGCAGAAGGGAAATGCAAGAGCGGCAGCGGCCTGTTCTGGACCGCCAGCACCGACGGGTCGAAAGTATTATTCACCGACGCAAACCGGCTGACGGTAGACTCGACCGCAGAACCCGGCGAACCCGATCTTTACGAGTACGAAGTCAACACCGGCTTGCTCACAGATCTCACCGCCGCCAAAAGTGGACACGCGAACGTGCAGGGCGTGATCGGGACGAGCGACGATGGCGAATACATCTACTTCGCCGCTAACGGCGTGCTGGCGAGCAATGAAAATGCCAGCAAAGAAACAGCCCAGAAAGGTCATGAAGAAGGACAGCCCAACATCTACCTGCGCCACAACGGCGTCACGACCTTCGTTGCGGCGGGCGGAGCCAGTTTCCAGGCGCTCTACGGTGAATACTTTGGCGATTGGAGTCAGGGTCCGAACAACCGCACGGCCGAGGTTACCCCCGATGGCCACCACATGGTGTTCGAGACGAATAGACCTCTCACTGGCTACGACAACCAGGGGATGAGCTCTGTGGGAGTGAGTGAATTGGATGAGGTTTTCGTCTACGACGCGCTCACCGGACGGATCTCCTGCGCGTCATGTAATCCCTCCGGCGCCGCCCCCAGCGAGCCTGTTGAATCTACCAGCTCGTCCTTGCCTGTGCCCGGGGGCGGTCTGCCACATGTGAAAGCGTACATGCCGCGTTGGATCTCCGACAACGGCAGCCGTGTCTTCTTCGAGACCAACCAGCCGTTGGTGTCTCAGGACACGAATGGCCTCCTGGATGTCTATGAGTGGGAGCGCCCCGCATCCGGCGCGGAAGCGAACAACTCCTGCACACGCTCGGCGCCGAGCTTCAGTGAAGTGAACGGCGGCTGCGTCTATCTGCTGTCCGGGGGTCAGAGCCCCGATGACTCCTTCTTTGCGGATGCTGACGCCGAAGGCAATAACGTGTTCTTCACCAGCCGCGGGCAGCTCACTGCACAGGCTGGTGATGAAAACGTCGCCATGTATGACGCTCGCGTCAACGGTGGCTTCCCGGAACTCGAGACCGTGTGTACGGGCACAGGCTGCCAGGGCGTGCCGCCCGCGCCGCCGATCTTCGCGACGCCCTCGAGTGTGACATTCAACGGCGTCGGCAACTTCCCGCCATCTCCACCGGCGGTCAAATCTAAACCCAAGTCAGCGAAGTGCAAGAAGGGCTTCGCCCGCAAGCACAATAAGTGCGTCGGAGCGAAGAAGCGGACCAGGAAATCAAAGAGGTCAATCAAGTCGAGCCGCGGGGGTAAGAAATGAGCCTTGACCGTTCAAATCCGCGACACGCTCGCCGATTCACCCTACCCATCATCCTCGTCTGTGCGCTCGGCCTATTCCTGGGCTCGTTTGCCTCGTCTGCTTTGGCAGAAACCCAGGGCCCGGGATGGATGCTGACCGCCGACACATATCCCACCGCGCTTGCGCCCGGCGGGATTGGGACGATCGTCGTCAGCGTGATGAACGTCGGCGCGGCCCCAAGCGCGGGTACGATCACGGTGACCGACACGCTGCCGCCAGGTGTGACAG
>JBOGYA010000082.1:0-10432 GCA_050696515.1 Solirubrobacteraceae bacterium | reverse complement strand
GAACAGCTCTATAGGTCATACCGGCCCGGCCATCTCGGCGCATGCGCCACCGGAACAGCACCCTCGACGGTCAGGTGTTTTTCAGCCCGCCCAAGATCATGTGCACGCCGGGAAGGTCGGCGGGCGAGGGCGCCTGGTAGCTCCAGCGCACGACCCCGTCGGGGCCGGCGATCACCAGGGCGCGCTGGGGAAAGCCGCCGTCGTGGAGCGCCCCGAAGGCGCTGCACGCCGCGCCCTTGGGCTCGAAGTCCGAGAGCTGCGGGATGGACACGCCGAGCTTTTCGCGGAAGGCTTTCTGCGCCCAGGTGCTATCGCAGGAGACGCCGTAGATGGCCGCTCCGTCCGCGGTGATCTGGTCGAGCTCCCGCTCGTACAGCTGCAGCTGGTCGGTGCACACGGGGCTGAAGGCGAAGGGGTAGAAGACGAGCACGGTCGTCCGGCCGTGCAGGTCCTTCTCGGTGAAGCGCTCGCCGCCTTCGGTGGTGAGCGAGAAGCTCGGGACCTCGGTGCCTGGGTCGAGGACGCTCACTGGGGCCCTTACTTACGGAGACCCAGCTCTTT
Source organism: Solirubrobacteraceae bacterium (assembly GCA_050696515.1). Classification (GTDB taxonomy): domain Bacteria; phylum Actinomycetota; class Thermoleophilia; order Solirubrobacterales; family Solirubrobacteraceae; genus Palsa-744. The sequence continues at coordinate 9,871 of JBOGYA010000082.1, read as the reverse complement.
GATGAGCGCGCGGTAGCCCTCGAGGTCCTTGCGCTGCAGGTAGTCGAGGAAGCGCCGGCGGCGGCCGACCAGCATCAGCAGGCCGCGGCGGGAGTGGTGGTCTTTCTTCTGCTCGCGCAGGTGCTCGGTGAGGTGGTTGATGCGCTCGGTCAGGAGCGCCACCTGCACCCGGGTGTTCCCGGTGTCGCGCTCGTTCGCGCCGAACTTCGCGGCGAGCTCGCGCTTTCTCTCAGTCGTCATCGTCATCGGCGGCACACGGTAGCAAAGGGGGCGCGGTGAGAAGGAGTGCGCCGTGAGCTGCGCCACCTTGTGCATGGACTGCCACGAGAGCGCGGGGGTTGGTGCTCAGAGTGCAGCCACCACCTCACGGGTGCGCTCGACGTCGCGGCGCATCTGCTCGACGAGCTCCTCGGGGTTGGCGAAGCGCCGCTCGCCGCGCAGGCGGCGCAGGAAGTCCAGGCGCAGCTCGCTGCCGTAGAGGTCGCCGTCGAAGTCGAGCAGGAACGTCTCGATCAGCTCGCCGCGGCCGGTGGTGAAGGTCGGGCGCACGCCGATGCTGACCGCCGCCGGCCGGCCGTTGGCCAGGCAGGCGTAGATGCCGTGGCCGGGGCACACGAGCGCCTCGTCGGGGATCAGGTTCGCGGTCGGGAAGCCCAGCGTGCGCCCGCGTTCGTCGCCACGCACGACTTCGCCCCGCAGCTGGAAGGGGGAGCCGAGGAAGTGGGTCGCCTGATCGACCTCGCCGGCCAGCACCAGGCCGCGGATGTGGCTGGAGGAGACCACCTCCCCGTCCACCTCCAGCAGCGGGTGCACGCTCGTCTGAAAGCGCCCGTCCGCGGCCAGCAGTTGCGGGTCGCCCTGCGCGCGGTGCCCGAAACGGAAGTTCTCGCCGATCGACACCCGCACGGCCCCCAGCGCCCCGACGAGCACCTCGTCGACGAACTCCTGTGCGCTGCGCGCGGCGAAGCCGGCGTCGAAGGGGATCACGATCAGCTCCTGCACGCCGAGCGCCGCGATCAGCTCGGCCTTCATCGGTAGGGGGGTGAGCAGCTTCGGCGCGTGCTGGGGCGCCACCACCGAGACGGGGTGGGGGTCAAACGTGAGCACGCTGTCAGAGCCGCGGATCACCTCGCGGTGGCCGAGGTGCACCCCGTCGAAGGTCCCGACCGCCACCTGGCGCTCGCGGCGCTGCACGTCGGGGAGGCTGGTGATCTGCACGCGCAAAGCCTATTGGAGGCGGCGCGGCCGACCGGCGGCGGCCAGAGCTTCGGCCCGGCGGCGGGTGGTTGTGTGGTTACTTTTGAGTAGATATACCAGCTACTGGACCTCTCCTCCCGGCCTGTTCCACAGGTCCAGTTTGGTGTGTGTATATGCCTTCATGCCTTCAAACTGATTCACCACCGGCCGTTGTGGATGACACCTCCGCCAGCGCGAGCGCCTGCTCGATCGAGAGCGCCGGCGGCGGCTCCCACGGCTCGCCGTGGCTGGGGGGCGCCACCGCGTCCTCCACCTTGAACGGCCCGATCGCCGTGCGCCGCAGCTCCACGCAGTAGGCATCGCGCAGGTCGGCGATCAGCGCGCGCACGTACGTGCCCGAGGAGCACTCGATCAGGAAGGCCGCGCGGCCGTCCCTGCGCCACAGCTGCTCGAAGCGGTGGACCGTCACGAGGCGCTCGGGTATCTCGAACTGCTCGCCGCGCCGTGCGCGCTTGTACGCGCGCTCCCCGCCGATCTTCACCGCGGAGTAGATCGGGGGCCGCTGGCGGATCTCGCCCGTCGGCAGCGTCGGAGGGTCGGAGGGCAGTCTGCCGGTGTATTCGATCTCCCCCTCCGGGTCTCCCGTGCTCGACACCGCGCCGAGCCGCGCGATCGTCTCGTAGCGCTTGGGAAGCCCCATCGTCTGCGCCTGGATGCGAGTGGCTTTGCCGGTCAGCACCAGCAGCAGGCCGCTCGCGAACGGATCGAGCGTTCCCGCGTGGCCGGTCTTGACGCCCCCCAGCGCGCGGCGCACGGCGGCGACCACGTCATGCGAGGTCATCCCCACCGGCTTGTCGATCAGCAGGACTCCGTTCACGCCGGCGCCGGCGCGGGGTGCAGCTGCGCGGCGATCTCCTGGCGCAGGAACCGGATCAGCTCCTCCGGCTCGACCGCGGTGGAGAACCCCGCGGCACGGCGGTGCCCGCCTCCCCCCTGGGCGCGCGCGATCGCCGAGACGTCCACGTCGTCGTCCACGGCGCGCAGCGAGACCTTGCGCTCGCCGCGGCGCTCCGCGGCGGTCAGCTCGCGCACGAGCGCCGCGACCTTGGTTCCCTGCACGGCGCGCAGGTGATCGACGATGCCCTCCGAGTAGCTGTCCTCGGCTTCGGCGCGGCGGTAGTCCTCTGCGCTGAGCATCGCCAGCGTGAGCTCTCCGGAGTCGAAGCGGCGCACCTGCCCGAGCGCGAGCGCGAGTAGCACCAGCTTGGGGTAGGGCGTCTCCTCGTAGAGCTTGCGGTAGATCGCCTGCACGTTCACGCCGGCTTCGATCAGCTCGGCCGCCATCCGGTGCGCCCGGGGCCCGGTGTTCTCGTACATGAAGCGCCCCGTGTCCGTGACGAGCCCGACGTACAGCGCCTCCGCGACCGCGCCCGTGGGCTTGACCTCCAGCCCACGCATCAAATCCCAGATGATCTCCGCGGTGCACGAAGCGTCTGCCACCACGTGGTCGAGGGTGCCGAAGCGGGTGTTGTCGTGGTGGTGGTCGATGTTCAGCAGGTGCGCGCCGTCGCGCAGCGCCGCGGCGGAGTTGCGATCGATGTTGCCGCAGTCCAGCAGCACCACGGTACGCTGCGCGATGTCCGCCGGCGAGGACTCGATCACGCGATCGAGCTCGAAGCAGCGGTACTCGAGCGGCAGCGGCAGCTCACCTGCGGGGATGAACATGAGCGAGTCCTTGCCGAGCGCGGTGAGCAGCCCCTGCATCGCCACCAGCGAGCCGATCGCGTCGCCGTCCATGTTTTCGTGCGTGGCCAGCACGAAGCTGTGGTCGCCGCGGATGCGCTCCAGCACGAGCTCGCGAGTCTGTGCCGTGCTCGGTTCGGTCACCACGCCGTTCTCACTCACCGGTGCCCGCCTCCGAGTCCCCCAGCAGTTCCTCCAGTCGCATCGCGCGATCCGTGGTGTCGTCATAGACGAAGTCCAGCGTGGGCGTGCGCTTGAGACGCAGCTCGGCGGCGATCCGCCGCTGCATGTAGCCGTGGGCGCTGCGCAGCCCCTCCAGGGTTGTCTCGCGCTGAGCGCCGCCTGCGGCGGCGGCGCCCCCAGCCCAGCTCTCCGCGCCGTGCACCCCCGAGCGGTCGTCCGCGAGCACGCTCACGTACACGCGAGCGTGGCTGAGATCGGCGCTTGTCCTTACATCGGTCACGGTCACGAAGCCCACTCGAGGATCCTTCAACTCGCCTGCCACCACCTCTCCGATCACCTGCCTGATCGCCTCATCGACGCGGCGCATGCGGCCCGAGGTCATCCTACTCCCCCCGCCCGTCGGGTTTGCAAGCCCGACTTCACCCACCACGCCCCTCTGAGGGTCGAGGGCCAAGCAGTGCAAGGACGCAGTGAGCGAAGTGTGCTCTGCACGAGCGATCGAGGACGCGGCAATGCGCCGGCCATCGGCCCTCAGAGTTCTCGCTCGAGGAGCCGCGTCTCGTAGGTCTCGAGCACGTCGCCCTCGCGCAGGTCCTGGAAGTTGGCGAGCACGATCCCGCACTCGTAGCCGGCGGTGACCTCGCGCGCGTCCTCGTTGAAGCGGCGCAGGCTCGCGATCGTGGTGTCGTAGATGACGGTGCCCTCGCGCACCACGCGCACGCGCGCCCCGCGTGTGACCTTGCCCTCGGTCACGTGCGAGCCCGCGATCACCCCGATGCGCGAGGCGCGGAACAGCTGGCGCACCTCTGCCTGGCCGAGCGTGGTCTCGATCTCCTCGGGCTCCAGCAGTCCCTGCATCGCGGCGCGCAACTCTTCGATCGCGCGGTAGATCACCGCGTAAGAGCGGATCTCCACGCCCTCGCGGTCTGCGATCTGGCGGGCGTCGCCGACCGGGCGCACGTTGAAGGCCAGCACCAGCCCTTCGGAGGCGGCGGCGAGCATCACGTCGGACTCGTTGATACCACCGACCCCGCGGTGGATTATGTTGACCTTCACCTCCTCCTGCGGCAGCTTCGCGATCTCGTCCTCGATCGCCTCCAGCGACCCGGCCACGTCGGCCTTGATGACCAGGCCGAGCTCCTTGACGGCGCCCTCCCGGGCGAGTTTGAAGACGTCCTCGAGCGAGAGCTTGCGCCCGGAGCGCCGAGCCAGCGCCTCGGTCTTCAGGCGGTTGGCTCGTTCGCCGGCGAGCTGGCGCGCGCGGCGCTCGTTCTCGACGACCCGCACCAGCTCGCCCGCTTCGGGAACCCCGTCGAAGCCGAGCACCTCGACCGGGTCGCCGGGCTGCGCGCGCTTGCAGCGCGTCCCGGTGAAGTCGTGCATCGCGCGCACCCGCCCGAAGTGCGCCCCCGCCACCAGCGCGTCGCCGACGCGCAGCGTGCCGCGCTGGATCAGGACGCTCACGACCGGGCCGCGGCCGGGGTCGAGCTTCGACTCGATCACGGTGCCGGAGGCCTCCGCCTCGCGGTTGGCGCGCAGCTCCTCCAGGTCGGTTACCACCTGGATCGTGTCGAGCAGCTCGTCGAGGCCCTGGCGGGTCTTGGCGGAGACGTCCACGAACTCGGTCTCCCCGCCCCAGTCGGAGGGCTGCAGTCCGTGCTGGGCCATTTCGGTGCGCACCCGGTCGGGCTGTGCGCCCTCCTTGTCGACCTTGTTGACGGCCACCACGATCGGCACGTCGGCGGCGCGGGCGTGGTCGATCGCCTCCTCGGTCTGCGGCTTGACGCCGTCGTCGGCCGCGACCACGACCACCGCGAGGTCGGTCACGCGCGCGCCGCGGGCGCGCATCGCGGTGAACGCCTCGTGGCCCGGGGTGTCCAGGAAGGTCACCTGCTTGCCCGCGTGGCGCACCTGGTAGGCGCCGATGTGCTGGGTGATGCCGCCGGCCTCCCCCGCGGCGACCTCGGTCTGGCGGATCGCGTCCAGCAGCGAGGTCTTGCCGTGGTCGACGTGGCCCATCACGGTCACCACCGGGGGGCGCTCGACAAGATCCTCCTCGGCGTCCTCGAAGACCGGTTCGAGCTCCACGTCGTCGGCGGCGTGGACGATCTCGATCTCCTTGCCGAGCTCCTCGGCGACCACCTGGATCGCGTCGTCGGAGAGCGTCTGGGTGAGCGTGGCCATCTCCCCCAGGCTCATCAGCTTCTTGATCACCTCGGGCACCGGCACGCCGAGGTACTCGGCGACGTCCTTGACGGTCGCGCCGGAGTTGATGCGCACGAGGTTGGCGTCCCTGATCGCGGCCGTGTTGTCGATCGGGGCGATCGTGTCGTCGTAGGTCCCGCGCCGCCGGCGCCCTCTGCGCGGGCGGCGCTGCGGCTGGTTGGCGGGCCCGGCCTGCTGGCGGCGCGATGCCTGGGAGTCGATCACGACGCGCCGGCGCCCCGGTGGGCCGGCGCCCGCGGGGGCGCGCTCGCCGGTGCGCGAGTCGCGCGTGGGGCGCACCCGCTCGGACCCGACCCCACCCGGGGAGGCGGGTCCCGCTGGGGAGGCGGGTCCCGATCCACCCGCTCCACTCGATCCACCCGGGTCGGCCGGGGCAGGCGCCGCGGCGGGCGCGCGGCGCTCGGGTACGATGGTCGCGGCGGCGGGTGGTGTGGGCGCGGTGGCCTGGGGTGCGGCGGCGGAGGGCGCGGCCGCCTCTCGGACGGAGGTGGCTTGGGCGTTCTGTGTCGGCGCGGCCACCGGCCGCTCCACGACCGGAGGCGCGGAAGGCTTCGCCGCGGACGGCGCGGCCACAGCCGTTGCGGTCGAGCCCGCTGCCGCGGGGGCGCCGTCGGCCCCGAGTGCGCGCAGCGCAAGTGCTTCGTCGACCGACGAGGACGCCGTCTTGACCTCGACGCCGGCGGCGTGCAGCTTTTCAAGCAGCACCTTGCTTTCGAGGCCCCGCTCTTTGGCGATCTCGTGTACGCGCTTCTTGGTCATGATTTTGAAAGAGCGAGGGTCCGGTTTGCGGCCGACTGCGCCACGCTCTTGGTCGATTCTACGATTTCGGGGCCGAGAGTCACGGCGCAGCGCAGCGTGCGCGCGATCCCCCGCTGGCGCTCGGCGAGCTGCAGACAGTCCGGATTGGGCGTCGTCCTCGTCCCCGAGGCGCGGCAGAGGTAGGCGCCGCGGCCGGGCAGCGTGCCGGCTGTGTCGATCACCGCCCGCCGGGAGCGCCGGGCGGGCGGGCTCCCATCCTCGCGAGCGACCGCGAGGCGCACGAGCTCGGACTTCGGCACGATCCGCCCGCAGCCGACGCAGCGGCGTCGGGGCACGTGACCCGCTATGGCGCTTGCCCCCCTGCGCTCTCCACCTCGGCAGCGGGCTGCTCCTGCAGGACTCCGGGCGGGACTTCGGTGGTGGGCTGCGTCGTGGCCTCGGATGCCAGTGCGCCGCCGCCGTTGGGGTTGAGATCGGCGACCTTGTCGCCCGCGATGCCCGCCAGCGCTTGGTGGCCCTCCAGTCCGCAGTAGCGCGAGCCGGGGAGCGCCGCGTTGGGGCAGCGCCGGCCGTTTGAGAGGATCGCGGCGCAGCGGCCTGAGACCTCCTCCTCCTCGTAGCCGTGCTCGGCCTCCTCCGCGGCGAACTCGGTCTCCGAGCGGATGTCCACGCGCCAGCCGGTGAGGCGGGCGGCGAGGCGGGCGTTTTGGCCCTCGCGGCCGATCGCCAGCGAGAGCTGGTCGTCGGGGACGATCACCGTGGCCTGCTTGGCGTCGTCGTCGACCAGCACCTCGCGCACGCGCGCCGGCGAGAGCGCCTTGGCGACGAACCGGGCGGGCTCTTCGTTGAAGGGGATGATGTCGATCTTCTCCCCGCGCAACTCGGAGACGACCATCCGCACGCGCGAGCCGCGCGGGCCGACGCAGGCGCCGACGGGATCCACGCCGTCGGCGTGGGAGACCACCGCGATCTTCGAGCGGTAGCCCGGCTCGCGCGCGACGTTGGCGATTTCCACGAGGCCGTCGGCGATCTCGGGGACCTCGAGCTCGAACAGCTTCTTGATCAGCTCGGGGTCGCGCCGGGAGACGATGATCGAGGGGCCCTTGGTCGAGGCGGAGACCTCCTTGATGACGGCCTTGATGCGCTGCGAGTGGTCGTAGCGCTCGCCGTCGACCTGCTCGGACTTGGGCAGCAGCGCCTCGACGCGCTCGCGCAGCTGCACGAGCGTGTAGCGGGAGTCCGACTGCTGCACGATGCCGGTGATCAGCTCGCCCACGCGGTCGCGGTACTCCTCGAACATCATGTCGCGCTCGGCCTCGCGGATGCGCTGCAGGATCACCTGCTTGGCGGTCTGCGCCGCGATCCGCCCGAAGTCGTCGGGGGTGACGTCCTGTTCGCCGATCTGGTCGCGGTACTGCTCGAACTTGGCGGGGTCGATTTCGGGCTCCTCCGGTTCGCGCAGCTCGCCCGTCTCGGGATCGACGGTGGTGCCCTCGTCGATCGTCTCCACGATCAGGTGGGCCTCCAGGCGCTCGGGGATGATCAGTTCGATCACGCGGAAGTCCGCGGTCTCGCGGTCCATTTCCACGCGCGCGTACTTGGCGGAGCCGGGCTGCTTCTTGTAAGCGGAGAGCAGCGCGTCCTCCAGCGCGAGCATCAGCTTCTCGGGCTCGATGCCCTTCTCGCGGGCCAGCGCGTGCATTGCTTCAAGGATTTCGCGTGACATATGCCTACTCCTCGACCAGATTGGAACGGCGGATCTGCGCGTAAGGGATCGTGACGAGCGCGCCGTCGGCGGCGAGCGTGATCTCGGTGTCGGAGGCGCCCACGAGCTCCCCGGTGTAGCTGCGGCGGCTCGTTGCTCTCCCTCCCGACGGCTGGCGATCGATCAGGGGCACACAGCCGGGAGGGCTGGGTCGCCCAGCAGGGGATGGCTGGCGGCTCGAAAGAGATGGCTGATCGCCGCGGGTGCGCACGCGCGCGCGACGGCCGACGAAGCGGCGGAAGTGCTCGGGCTTGCTCAGCGGCCGTTCGGGGCCGGGGGAGGAGACCTCCAGGCTGTAGCGCTCGCGCAACTCTGCCAGTGCGGCCGTCACCCGCTCGCAGAGGACGAGCGTGACGCCGTCCGGGTGGTCGATGAAGACCCGCAGGGTTCCGCCGCCGACGACCTCGGCGAGCAGCACCTCGACCTCTGGCTCGCGCTCGGCGAGCTGCTCTTCAATCTCTCTCTGCAGTGTTGGCATGTGTCCTCCAGAAATGAAAAAAGCGGGCGATCCGCCCACTTTCGGTGCGACTGCCGGCGGGTGGGTGGGGACCCACGAACCGGCACGAAAGCTGTCGGTCGAGAATAGCATCGAGCTTCGCTAGGAGCCATGGACTGCGCGGCGGGCGCGATCGCGGTATACGCGATAGTCGCGGCGCTCGGGGCGCAGCGAGCAGGCGAGCGCGAGCGGGTGGCGGGCCTCCTCGTGACGCCCGAGCTGCTGCATCGAACGACCCAGGCAGAACAGCGCGTAGTCGTTGGTTGGCGCCTGCGCGGCTACGCATGAGAACTCGGCGGCGGCGTCCTCGTAGCGCTGCGCATGGAACAGCGCGCGGCCGAGCGCCTCGCGAATCGACGCCTTGTCTGGCTCCTGTTCGCGGGCGCGAGTGAGCGGCACGATCGCGGCCTGGTAGTCGCCGTGCCGGAGCAGCTCGCATCCGCTGCGGTAGAGGTCGTACACGCTGTCCATGGTGGCCTCACTCACTGTAGAAGGCGTGTGCTGGTCACGGTTGGGCTGCTCGGGGGGCGGGCGGCCGCCCAGTGGCGATCGGCGAAAGTCGGTGGGCGTTGGGGTATATATGACTTTTCAAACCTTGTCCAACAATTGTTATACGCCCGCGCGCAGGCGCTCCACGGCGTCGAGGATCGCCTCGGCTACCTCCTCCTTGGAGGCGCGCGGAACGTGCTCCTCGCTTGCGGCAGCGACGATCGTGACCTCGTTGCTGTCCACCTCGAAGCCGATGTCCGGCCGGGAGATGTCGTTCACCACGACCGCGTCCAGGCGCTTGGCTTGCAGCTTCTCGCGAGCGTGCTGGAGCGCCCGCTCGCCGTGCTCGGCGGCGAACCCGACGAGCGTCTGGCCGCCGGTGCGGCTCAAGGCCAGCTCGCGGAGCACATCGGTGGTCGGCTCGAGCTCCAGGTGCAGGCGCTCGCGGGTGGACTTCTTGATCTTCCCGTCCTGCGCCTCAGCGGGACGGAAGTCGGCGACGGCGGCGGCCATCAGCAGGACGTCGCACCCCGGGAACTCCTGCTCACACGCCTCCTGGAGCTGCGCGGCGGTGGCGACCGCGCGCCAGGCGACTCCGGCGGGACGGGGCAGCGACACGTTGGCCGCGACCACCGTCACCTCGGCTCCGCGGGCGCGTGCGGCCTGCGCGAGCGCGAGACCCATCCGCCCGGAGGAGCTATTGCCGACGAAGCGCACGCTGTCGATCGGCTCGCGGGTTCCGCCCGCGGTGACGAGCACGCGCAGCCCGCGCCATGCGCCTGTCCCAGCAGGCCCTACCCCCGATGGGCCCCCGCCCAGCCCGCTACCGGCGCCGACCGAAGCCGAGAGACGCTCGCCTCCGGGCAGCATCCCCGTCTCGGCGAGCAGCGCCCCGCAGATCTCAAGCAGCTGTGCGGGATCGGGCAGGCGCCCCACCCCCTCCTCGTCCTTGGAGGCCAGGCGGCCGCTGTCGGGCTCGATGAGGTGCACGCCGCGCGCGCGCAGCGTGCACC
>JBOGYA010000081.1:0-10640 GCA_050696515.1 Solirubrobacteraceae bacterium | reverse complement strand
CGTATGACGCGCGCGTGAATGGCGGCTTCCCAGCGCCGGTGTCGCTGCTGCCGTCCTGCACGGGCGACGCTTGCCAGGGAGAGTTGAGTGGCGCGCCGGTGCTGCTCTCGCCCGGCAGTGAATTCCAGGCCGGTGGCAACCCGCCGCTGGCCGCGCCGAAACCGATCGCGAAAGCCAAGCCGAAGGTCACAGCCAGGAAGGCGTGCAGGAAGGGCCTCAGGCGCAAGCGCGGCAGGTGCGTGGCGAAGAAAAAGGCGAAGCGAGCCGCGAAGTCGGCGCGAGGGAGGAGGTAGGAGAGATGCTTGGAAGACGCATAACGGCGCCAGCTGTCGTCGGGCTGCTCCTGGTGATGGCCGGGATGGCCTGCTCGTCCGCGCTGGCCCTCGGTACGCCGAAATGGCAGGTCACGGCTTTCCCGGTACCGAGCCCCTTCGTGCCCGGTACAGAAGACAGGTATGCGATCGATGTCGTCAACGCGGGGGGCGTCCCCACGAACGGCGGCACCATCACCGTCACCGACACACTCTCTCCGGGAGTAGCTGGCGTATTTCGCAGGGTACAGGACGAAAGGGAATATTGGGCGTGTGCTGGGCTCACCTGCACCAGTCAGCATGTGTTTGGCCCGATGGAACAGCAGAGCGCTCCGCTGCGCCTGCTTGTGGAAGTCGGTCCGAACACGCCGGCGGGCACCAGGATCACAAATACTGTGACGGTGTCTGGTGGGGGAGCGCCTACCACCAGGGCGACCCAGGTGACGGAAGTCACCTCGACTCCCGCACCCTTTGGGGTCTCCGGCTTCGGCAACATCTTCACCGATCTCGACGGGGAACCGGACACGCAGGCCGGGAATCATCCCAACGGTCTCGATTCCAGCATCGGCGTGACCACGAATCCTGTTGCGCGCTCGTATGGTGAACTCCAGCAGAACCCGGTTCAAGATTGGAAGGATATCGTGGTGGACCTGCCGCCGGGTGTGGCGGGCAACCCGGAGGTTGCCCCGCAGTGTCCCTTCGGTGAGCTGCTCTCCGGGTACAACGGGATCGCCAGCAATGAATCACTGACGTCCAATTGTCCGCCGTCTTCTCAGGTCGGCACGCTGAACCTGGGGCTGCACGGCACTTTCTCCGGCTTCAGCAGTGGTGTCAAAGTGTATAACATGGTCCCGGAGGGCGACGAGCCTGCCGAGTTCGCGTTCAACGTGGGGGGTGTTCCGCTCGGCATATACCCGACCGTGATCGGCAATGGCGCCGGGGCCCATATCCGGGTAACCACGCCGGGGATTCCCTTCGCGTCGTTTATCCCTCTCATGGGTGTCGATCTGAGGTTCTTCGGGGATCCCAACGAACAGGTCGGGGGAGAGACAGGCGTCCCGAATGCGTTCTTCACGAACTCCAGCGACTGCGCCGGCGGGCCGCTGGTGTCGACGGTGCACGTCGACTCCTACGAAGACCCCGGGCGCTGGGTCGCCGACAACCCGTCGGCGAAGGGTACCCTGAACTTCACGGACGGCACCGCGGATTTCAGCGACCCGGCGTGGAAGGGCGCGAGCTACACCTCCCCGGCGGTGACCGGCTGCGAAAAGCTCCACTTCGACCCGTCGATGGCGATCCAGCCGGAAACCAAGCAGGCGGACGAACCGACCGGCCTCGCGGTCAAGCTGAGCATCCCGCAGAACCCAGACGCGCATGGGCTGGCGACTCCGCCGTTCAAGTCGGTGAAGGTGACGCTGCCGGCGGGCATGTCGCTCTCGCCGTCGGCTGCGGATGGGCTGCAGGCGTGCAGCGAAGCGCAGTTCGAACCGCAGTCCAACATCGTGAGCTCGTGCCCCAACGCATCTGTGCTGGGGACGGTCACGGTCAGTACGCCGCTGCTTCCAGGGCCGTTGACGGGCTATGTGTTCCTCGGCCAGCCGGGGTGCGACCCGTGCTCTGACCAGGACGCGGCGGACGGGAATATGTTCCGGCTGCTGATCCAGGTGGAGGGGTTCGGGGTCGTGCAGAAGGTGCAGGGCACGGTCGCGGCGAACACGACGACGGGGCAGTTGACCGCGACGTTCCCGGACAACCCGCAGTTCCCGGTCAGCGGCCTGCAACTGGCGTTCAAGGGCGGGCTGCGCGCGGGGTTGGCGACGCCGCAGAGCTGCGGGGAGTTCACGAGCACCTCGGACATGGTGCCGTGGAGCACCCCGTACACCCCGGACGCGACGCCGTCCTCCTCCTTCGACGTGAGCTTGGACGGCCAGGGCGGGGCGTGCCCAGCGGCGCCGCCGTTGACGCCGTCGTTCAGCGCGGGCACCTCGAACCCGAACGCGGGGCAGCTGAGCCCGTTGACGTTGACGTTCGCGCGGGAAGACCGCCAGCAGGATCTCTCGCAGATCAGCGTGGCGACCCCGCCGGGGCTGCTGGGGACCCTGACCGGGGTGCCGCTGTGCGGGGAACCGCAGGCCGCGCAGGGGACCTGCCCGGAAGCGTCGCAGATCGGGAAAATGACCGTCGCGGCGGGCCCGGGGGGGCATCCGTTCTACACGCAGGGCAGGATCTACCTGACCGGGTCCTACAAGGGCGCGCCGTTCGGGTTGAGCATCGTCGTGCCGACGAAAGCCGGCCCGTTCGACCTCGGGAATGTGGTTGTCCGCTCGCAGATCGTGGTCGATCCGAATACGTCGGCGTTGACGGTCACGAGCGACCCGTTCCCGCAGATCCTCGACGGGATCCCGCTGCGGCTGCGCACCGCGAACGTGACGATCGACCGGCCCGGGTTCATCTTCAACCCGACCAACTGCGCGCAGCAGAGGATCTCGGCGACGATCGTGGGCGTGCAGGGCGCATCGGCGAACGTGTCCTCGCCGTTCGCGGTCTCGGGTTGCGCGGGGCTGCATTTCGGTCCGAAGTTCACGGTCTCCACGTCGGGCAGAACCTCGAAAGCGAACGGTGCGAGCCTCGATGCGCGGCTGGTGTTTCCCACGAGCGCAGGCGCGCAGTCGAACATCGCGCACGTACGGGTGGAATTGCCGAAACGTCTGCCCTCAAGGCTGACGACGCTGCAGAAGGCGTGTCCAGAAGCGACGTTCGCGGCGAACCCCGCGAACTGCCCCGCGCCGTCCGCGATCGGGATCGCGAAAACGATCACGCCGGTGCTCCCGGTCCCGCTGGAGGGCCCGGTGTACTTCGTCTCCAGGGGCGGCGCCGCATTCCCGAACCTGGTCGTGGTGCTGCAGGGCTACGGGGTGCGGGTCGATCTGACCGCGACGACGTTCATCTCCAAAGCGGGTGTGACGAGCTCGACGTTCGACAGCATCCCCGACGTCCCCGTCAACAGCTTCGAGCTGTATCTGCCGCAGGGTCCGTACTCCGCGCTCGCGGCGAACGGGAACCTCTGCACGGGCTCGACCCTGGCGATGCCGACGTCATTCATCGCGCAGGACGGCGCCCGCCTCGAACAGAACACGAAGATCGCGGTCACCGGGTGCCCGAAGGCCAAGCCCGCGAGGAGGGCGAAGGCGCGCAGGGCTCGGAGGGCGAGCAAGGCCAGCAACCGTAACGCCGGACATGAGAGGAGCAGGTGATGACGTGTATCCGCAGAGCGGCCCTCACGGGGCTCGCGACGATCGCCGTATCGCTGCTCGCCGCCGCCACGGCGGGCGCCGCGGCCGGCGGCCTCGAATTCCTCTCGAGCTTCAACGCTCCTGGCGCTGGTTTTGCCGATCCCAACGCGATCGCGGTGAACCAGTCGAACGGCGATGTCTACGTCGTCGACAACGCTCGGGCCGTGGACATCTTCAACTCGGCGGGCGTCTTCCAGTCGGCATTGACGGGCCCGGCGTTCGAAGGTCTGGTGAACGATGTCGCCGTGGATGAAGCGACCGGCCAGATCTTTGTCGTCAACTATGCGCTGCAGGTCGAAGTGTACAGCTCCGCAGGCGTCCACGAAGCGACATGGACGGGATCCAATACGCCGCTGGGAGACCTTGGCGCGCGTGGCAACGACTACGTGGCGGTAGACAACTCGCAGAGCCCCTCCGACCCGTCGGCCGGGGACGTGTACGTCGCGGTCGGCAAAGATACCTCGGCATTCCGGGACGCCGGCGAAGGCGTTGTGGAGAAGTTCAACGCCGAAGGCGAATGGCTCTCGCAGTTCAACGGCGCCGAACGGCCCGAGGGACCCTTCCCGTCACGGGTCGAAGAACCCGAAGGGCTCGGCGGGATCACTGTCGACTCCAACGGCGATGTGTACCTGTTCGAACAGGCAAGCGGAGTCATCGACCAGTTCGGCCCAGAAGGAAAATACCTGCACCAGCTGACGGCGCTGCCCGGCGTGCGGTATGTCGCGGCGCCCGCCGGGGGCAGCGGCGTTTATGCCGTGGCTGGCGCCAATGTCTACCTGCTGGACGCCTCGGGTGCGCTGCAGTGGCAGCTGCTGGGCACGGCGAACGGGCCCTTCAGCGAACCGGCGGCGATCGCGGGCAACGAAGCGACTGGCGATGCCTACCTATCCGAAGGCGGGCCCAAGGTCGTGGACCGGTTCGGGCCGGCGTCGCTGCCGCCGGCGCCGAGCACCGAACCGCCGACCGGCAACGTGGGCACGTCGGTCGTGGCTCACGGGGAACTGAATCCGGGGGGCGTGAGCACCGGGTACTTCTTCTCTTACGGCAAGGGCACGAGCTGCGTGGGCAACCAGACGGCGCTCTCCAGCGCCGGGTCGGGCAGCAGCGCCGTGAGCGAGGAAGCGACGCTGGCGCTCGAACCGGACACCCAGTACACCTACTGCTTGAGCGCGGTCGTCGGTGAGATCGCGCGCGCCGGGTCGCCCGTCACGTTCACGACGACAGCCCTGGCACCGGCCATCGAAGCGACGAACGTCGACCGGACGGTGGCCGCGACGATCCTGGAAGCCCAGGTCAACCCGAACAAGCAGGACGCCACGTGCCTGATCGAATACGGCACGACCGAAGCCTACGGATCGAGCGCGCCATGCGAACCGGCTGACCTCGGGTCGGAATACGCCCCCCAGTACGCCACCCTGACCCTGACCGGCCTGCCGGTGGCCACGCTCTACCACTACAGGGTCGTGACGGCCAACGCCACGGGGACAACCCGCAGCTCCGACCAGACGTTCAGGACGCTCGGCTCGGTCGTGAGCACCGGCGCGGTGGGCGCCGTCGGGCAGACCAGCGCGAGCGTCGCCGGCACAGTCAACCCCGAGGGCGCGGAAACGCACTACTACTACCAGTATGGGACGACCACCGAATACGGGCAGAGCACCGCGTCGGAAGGAGAAGGCATCAGCGCCGGCTCCGGTATGAGCGCTGTGGAAGCACCCGCGACGCTCGTCCCGCTGGTGCCGGGCGTGACCTACCACTACCGGCTGGTCGCGTGGAACGAATATGCCACGACCTACGGTGAAGACGAGACGTTCACCACCCAGGCCGGGCAGCCGCCGGCGGCTACCACCGGCGCGGCGAGCGGGGTCTCGGTGGACGAAGCGACGATCTCCGGCACGGTCGACCCGCAGGGCAAAGAAACGAGCTACCGCTTCGAATACGGCGCCACCACCGAATACGGCACCCAGGCGTTCGGGACAGTCCTGCCCGAGTACGGCGTGCAGACGGTGACGCTGAGCCTGCGTGGCATCGATCCGGACACGACCTACCACTACCGGCTCGTGGTGAGCAATCCGGGCGGCACCAGCTACGGCGAAGACGCGACGTTCACGACGGCGCCGATCGCCTTCCCGCTGATTGCGCCGACCCCCGTTCCGATCCTCGCGCTCCCGAGCATCGCGTTCCCAACGGGGTCGCAGGCCGCGACACAGACCGGGAAAGCGAAGCAGAAGGCCCACAAGAGGAAGCGCAAGAAGCCCTCGAAGAAGGGCAAGGGTAAGAGGGCAGCCGGCAGGAAGAAGAAGAAGGGGAAGAAAGGATAGGCAGGGGTGGGGGTGTGGTGATCGGGATGGCTGCGCGTGGTCGTGGTGGCGTGCGCCGCGGCGTGGACCGCCGCCCGGCTCACGGCGATGTGGATCGCGGCGGCGGCCGTGGCGGTGTGGCGGAGATCCAGCGCGCGCGGATGATCGCGGCGCTCGTCGAGGTCGCGGGAGAGCGCGGTGTGGCCGGCGTGACGGTCGCGCACATCGTGGCGCGCTCGGGTGTTTCGCGGCGCACGTTCTACGAGCTGTTCGAGGACCGTGAGGATTGCTTCCTGGCGGCGTTCGATCAGGCGGTGGAGCGGGCGGCGCTGGGTGTGGTTCCTGCGTTCGAAGCTTCTGGGAGGTGGCGGGAGCGGATCAGGGCTGGCATGCTGGCGCTGCTCGAGTTCCTGGACGACGAGCCAGGGCTGGGCGCGTTGTGCGTGGTGGGTGCGCTTGGTGCGGGCCCGATTGTGTTGGAGCGAAGGGCGCGGGTCGTCGAGCTGTTGATTGACGCGGTCGACGAGGGCCGCAACGAGGCGCGGGCGAGCACCCGGCCGACGCGGCTGACGGCGGAGGGTGTGGTCGGTGCGGTGCTGTCGGTGTTGCACGCGCGGCTGCCGGCCGGGGGTACCCGTGCCGGGGCCGCTCGGATGCGGGGGCCCGGCGTGAATGGCGCTCGCGCGGCCGGTGCTCGGGCGGGGGGCGCTCGCGTGGCCGGTGCTCGGGCGGGGGGCGTTTGGGCTGGGAGTGCATCGGGTGGCACCGTGCGCGGAGGGAGCTCTGGCGCGGGCGGCTCCTCGTCGGTGGTGGCCCTGCTTGGCCCGCTGGTGGGAATCGTCGTGCTGCCCTACCACGGTCAGGCGGTCGCGGCGCGTGAGGCGTCGCGTCCTGCGCCTCGGCGCCGGCGCACCGCACCGCTGCAGGGCGATCCGTTGCGAGAGCTCGACATGCGCCTGACCTACCGTACTGTGCGCGTGCTGCTGGCGATCGCCGATCTGGCTGGGCGGGGACCGGGGGGTGGGCGGGGACCGAGCAACCGCCAGGTCTCGGATGCTTCCGGGGTCGCCGACCAGGGCCAGATCTCAAAGCTGCTGGTGCGCCTGGAGCACCTCGGTCTGATCCACAACGCCGGCGCCGGTCCCGCGAGCGGCGAGCCGAACGTCTGGAGCCTCACCCCCAAAGGCGAAGAGATCGAGCACGCCATCCGCCGGCAGGCCGCGCCTGCTACCAGTGCACCCCGCGCGTAAGGGTCGCCATCGCGATCTGCTCGAAGGAGGCGCGCTCCTCGACGTCGCGCTGGCCGCGGGAGGCCGCGGAGTCGGGGAAGGTGCGGTAGGCGAGGTGCAGGATGCGGTCGACGGCCTTGGGTGAGAGGGCGTAGAGCACCTCTCCGACGGTGCCCAGGCGCGTGCCCATGTGCTTGGGGTGGGTGCGCAGCGCCTCGCAGATCATGTCCGCGGCCTGCTCGGGGGTGATCGCGGGGAAGGCGTCGTACATCTTCGTCGGCGCGATCATCGGCGTGCGCACGAGCGGCATGTGGATCGTGGTGAACGTAACGCCGTCGCCCACGGTCTCGGAGGCGACGACGCGCGTGAAGGCGTCCAGGGCGGCCTTCGAGGCGACGTACGCGGAGAACCGGGGCGGGTTCGTCTGCACGCCGATCGAGGAGATGTTCACGATGTGGCCGATACCGCGTTCGCGCATGTCGGGGAGCAGCCCCAGGATCAGGCGGATCGCACCGAAGTAGTTGAGCTGCATCGTGCGTTCGAAGTCGTGGAAGCGGTCGTAGGAGAGCGCGATCGAGCGGCGGATCGAGCGACCTGCGTTGTTGACGACCATCTCCACGTGGCGGTGGTCGGCGAGCACGCGCTCGACGAGGTTGTCGACCGACTCCATCTCGGACATGTCGGCGGCGTACACGTACGCGGCGCCCCCCGCGGCGACGATCTCGGCGCGGACCTCCTCGAGCCGCTCGACGTTGCGCGCGACCAGCAGCGGGATGCCGCCCGCGGCGGCGACCTTCAGCGCGGTGGCCTTGCCGATCCCCGACGAGGCGCCGGTGATCAGCACGCGGCGGCCGGCGACGGCCTCGCCCAGCGTCCGCGTGCGGCTGAGGTTGGGGTCCATCTCGCGCTCCCAGTAGTCCCACAGGCGCCCGGCGTACTCGCGCAGCTCCGGCGGGCGCTCCAGCCCGGAGCCGGCGAGCGCCAGCTGGGTGGCGGTCGAGTCGAAGCGCGGTACGAGATCCATGTGCGCCAGCACCTCCTCGGGGATCCCGAGCTCGCGCAGCGCGAGGCCGCGCAGCTGGCGCCACGGCGGGACGGCCAGCGCGAGCGTCAGCGGCCAGGTCGGCACCGCGCGCGTGAGGCGGCGGTCGAGCGTGACCGCGACGCGCGGCGCGTGGGCGGCGGCGGCGAGCTCGTTGATGAGCTCCTCGACGCGCTGCGGACGCGGGTCGGTGAGGTGGAAGGCGGAGCCGTCGAGGTCGGGCTGGTGGATCAGGTGCTCCATCGCGGCCGCGACCCAGTCGACGGGCACGACGTTGGTGTAGCCGAGGTCGGGGCCGATCAGCGGCAGCCATTCGGGCAGCAGCCCCCGCGCGCGCTGGATCGCCTTGAAGAAGTAGTACGGCCCGTCGACCTTGTCCATCTCCCCGGTGCGCGAGTCCCCGACGACGATCCCTGGCCGATATACGCGCCACGGCACGAACGGCTGCTCACGCACGAGCCGCTCGGCCTCGAACTTCGTGCGGTGGTATGGCGAGGGCAGCTTCTGGCCCTCGTCGAACATCTCCTCGGTGAACGTTCCCCGGTAGGAGCCGGCGACCGCGATCGAGGAGACATGGTGCAGGCACCCAACCTCGAGCGTTCGCGCCAGCTCCACCGCGTGCGTCGTGCCGCCGACGTTCGCCGCGGCGTTGCGCTCCGCGGGCGCGGTCATGTCGTACACGGCCGCGAGGTGCACAAAGTGCCCGACCTGCCCGCGCAGCTCCTCCACGAGCTCCTCCGGCACGCCGAGCAGCGGCCGGCGCAGGTCGCCGGTCACGGGCACCACCCGCTTGGCGGCCGTGGGCCCGGCCGCGGAGGCCCACCGGTCGAGCAGCTCCTCCAGGCGCCCGGTCGAGCTCTCGCGCACGAGCACGTACACCTTGCCCTGGCGGTTCGCGAGCAGCCGCTCGACCAGGCGGCGCCCGATGAAGCCGGTCGCGCCGGTGACGAAGTAGGACATGGTCGTCGAGGATACCCCCATGTCGGCCCCCTGCCCGCGACGGCCGAGTGTGCCCGGAGTGTAACAAACTCGTGCACACATTGCTACAATTTCTATATAGCTATTGATCTTGCTTCCGATACATGCGAGGGTGCTCATGGTGAAACGAACGACGATTAACCTGGACATGGAGCTGGTCGCCCAGGCGCGCGAGGTGTTGGAGGCCACGAACACCACCGGCACGGTGCACGCCGCGCTGCGCGATGTGGTCCGCCGCGACCGTTTGCGCCGGCTGTCGGAACGGGATTGGGACATCACGCTCGAGGAGCTCAAAGAGATGCGGCGCTCGCGTGTCGAAACGAGGCCCTGGGGCAACTTGGATGCGGATTTCAGTGATTTTTTCATGGCCCCCAACCCGAGTAGATCGGCGTCGGATGACTCCGCTGTTGACAAGCCCAAGAAGGCTGCATAGACCGTGCAGCTCGCGGACACGAGTGCTTGGCATATCGCCAAACGTGCCGGGCAGGCAGGGCAGGAGTTCAATGCTCGGGTGAGGGAAGGCTTGGTTGGAACCTGTCCGATGGTGATGTTCGAGTTGTTTGCCAGCGCTCGCAGCGGGGCCGATTTCGACCGGATGCAGGAGGAGCTCGACGTGCTGCGGCTGTACCAGGTTGGTCAGTCGCAGTGGCGACGTGCGCTCGATGTCTACCGCGAGCTCGCCCACCAGGGCGGCGCCCACCAGCGCAGCGTCGGCCATGAGGATCTACTGATCGCAGCCGCCGCGGAGTCGGCCGGCGTCGAGCTGCTGCACTACGACGAGGACTTCGAGCGCATCGCCGCTATCACCGGCCAGCCCACGCGCTGGATCGCCCCGCGCGGAAGCCTGTAAGACTCGCCCGATGGCCGTGGGGCAGACGTTCGCAGCGCACTCAGAGGGCGGCGTGCCCTTTAGCCGCCCCCCGACCCGGCGGGGCGTCCCCGTGCGCGAGGCGCTCGACGGCGCGATCACGGCCTTCACCGCGGCGGGCGTGCAGACCCCGCGCCTGGACGCGGAAGTGCTGCTCGCGCACGTGCTCGGCGTGGACCGCGCGCGACTGCTGACGGACGGCGAGCTGAGTGTGGCGGGTGCCGCGGTGCGGCCCTTCCAGGACGCCGTGCGCCGCCGCGCGGTGGAGCGCGAGCCGGTCGCCTACATCACCGGCTGGCGCGGCTTCCGCCGCCTGGAGCTGCGTGTGGACCGCCGCGCGCTGATCCCGCGCCCGGAGACGGAGCTGCTCGTGGAAGTCGGCCTGGAGCTGCCCGAAGACGCGCGCGTGCTCGACGTGGGCACCGGCTCCGGCGCGGTGGCGCTCGCGCTGAAGGACGAGCGCCCGGACCTGCGCGTGACGGGCAGCGATGTGAGCGAGGAGGCGCTCGGGCTCGCGCGGGACAACGGGCAGCGGCTGGGATTGGAGGTCGCGTGGCTGCGCTCCGACCTGCTGGTGGCGGTCCCTGACGAGCTCGACGCGGTGCTCTGCAACCCGCCCTAC
>JBOGYA010000080.1:0-10670 GCA_050696515.1 Solirubrobacteraceae bacterium | reverse complement strand
GTGGTGGCGCTCGTGCCGGCCGCCGCAGACGTGCGCAGCGACCCCGCGGCCGCCGGTGAGGCGCAGCGGGTAGCCGCGCTGCTGGCCACCCAGCCCGGCTTCCAGCGCGTGCTCGACTACGGGGGGGTGGGGCCCAATTCCCACCTGCCCACGCTCGTCTCGCGCGACGGCCGCCTCACGCTGGTGCTCGCCGCCTTCGCCACCCAGGACGACTCGGCCGCCGCGGTCGCCCACCTGCGCCCCGAGCTGGCCGGCAGCGGCGTGCGCTTCGGCGGCAACGACGTCGCCTTCCATGAAATCAACGAACGCACCAAGTCCGACCTCAAACGCGCCGAGACCCTCGCCATCCCGATCCTGCTGCTGCTCTCCTTCTGGGTCTTCCGCGGGCTGATCGCGGCCGCACTGCCGCTGCTGGTGGGCGGGTTCGCGATCGTGGTCACGTTCCTGCTGCTGCGCCTGATCGACCAGGTCCTCGGACTCTCGATCTTCGCCGCCAACCTCGTCACCGGGATGGGACTGGGATTGGGGATCGACTACAGCCTGTTCGTGCTCTCGCGCTACCGCGAGGAGCTGGCCCGGGGTCGGGAGATCCCCGCCGCGATCGCGCGCACGCTGCAAACCGCCGGTCGCACCGTGCTCTACAGCTCGCTGGCGGTCGCCGGCGCAGCCGCGTCGCTGCTGGTGATGCCGCTGCGCTTCCTGTACTCGATGGGAGTCGGCGGCGCGATCGTGTCGCTGTCCGCCGGGGCCGTTTCGCTGATCGTGCTGCCCGCCGTGCTCGTCGCGCTCGGTCCGCGCATCAACTCCCTGGCCCCCGCGCGCCTGCAGCGCAGTGCCGCGCAGGCGGCGCGAGGAGCCGAGCATGGCGCCTGGTACCGGCTCGCGCGCGGGGTCATGCGCCGGCCCGGTGCGGTCGCCCTGGGCACCGCCGCCGTGCTGATCGTGCTCGCACTGCCGGCTCTGCGCCTGGCGCTGACACCCGCTGACGCGCACGTGCTGCCGACCTCCACACAGCCGCGTCAGGTGGCCGACGCGATCACACGCGACTTCGCCGTCAACGGCGCGCAGACGGTCACGATCGTGGATCGAGCCCCCGCCAGCGCGGCCCCCGCGGTAGCCGAGGTCATGCGCCGGGCACAGGCGGTGGCCGCCGGCCAGGCCAACCCCGTCGGCCCGCCGCGCTATCTCGGGCGCGACACGTGGGTGGCCGAACTGCTGCCTCGCGGAAGTGTCGGCTCAGCCGCCAACCAGCGCTTGGTCCACAATCTGCGTGCCCTGGCGAGCAGGACCGGCGGGTCGAGCGGGGTGGGCGGGACTCCAAACCTGCTGGTCGGCGGGGGCACCGCGTGGTTTGTCGACCAGAAGGCCGCGATCGCCGCCCACACCCCCTTGACGCTTGCGATCCTCGCGGTCGTCACCGGCGGGTTCCTGTTCATGATGACCGGCTCGCTGGTGGTGCCGCTGCTGGCGCTGTTGATGAACCTGCTGACGGTCGCGGTCGGCGCCGGCCTGCTGGTGGCGGTGTTCCAGGACGGCCACCTTTCAGGGCTGATGGGCCTCAGCCCGATCGGCGGCCTGGAGGAGTCCAACCTCGTGCTGTTGTTCATCATCGCGTTCGCGCTCTCCACCGACTACGGCGTGTTCCTATTCGCTCGCATCAAGGAGGCCCACGACGACGGCCTGCCAGCGCGCGAGGCGGTCGCGCACGGCCTTGAGCGCACCGGGCGGCTGGTCACCGCGGCCGCGCTGCTGTTCTGCGTGGCGATCGGCGCGTTCGTCACGTCCGACATCTTCTTCATCAAAGAGCTCGGCTTCGGCTCCGCGCTCGCAGTGGCGATCGACGCCACGTTCGTGCGCGCGCTGCTCGTCCCCGCGCTGATGGGCCGCCTCGGCGAGCGCGCCTGGTGGGCGCCCCGTCCCCTGCGCCGCCTGCACGCCCGCATCGGCCTGCGCGAGGGCGCCAGCGTCGGCGAGCCCGCGGGGGCGTAGCCGTTCAGCCGTGAACCCGTGGGCCGTGGGCGCTGTATAGCGTTCCGCGCGTGCCTCCCCGGATCGGCCTGCTCGGCCTCGGCTCCAACCTTGGCGACCGCCGCGCCCACCTGCAGGGGGCAGTCGATGCGCTGCCCGCCGCCGGCGTGGAGGTGTTCGCTTCCTCCTCGATATACGACACCGACCCCGTCGGGGAGGTCCTCGACCAGCCCAGCTTCCTGAACGCCTGCGTGCGCGTACGCACCGCACACGAGCCGCTGGAGCTGCTCGACGCCGTGAAGGGCCTGGAGCGCGAGCTTGGCCGCACGGCGGGTGGGCCCCGCCACGGGCCGCGCGCGATCGACATCGACATCCTCCTGCTCGGCGAGGAGGAGCTGCGCCACGAGCGCATGGTCCTGCCCCACGCGCAGCTGCTCAGCCGCCGCTTCGTGCTGATCCCTGCGTTAGAGCTCGACCTCGAGCTGCGCCCCCCCGGCGGGAGCCGCCTCGCCGACGCGCTCGCTGCCTTGCCGCTTACCGAGGGCGTGCGCTGGGCGGGACCCCCGCTTCAGGTGGGGTAAGCCGGCTCCTCGGTGTGTGGTGCTCTACGCCGCCGCGGCGCTCGCCGGCAGCCACTCCGCGGGCAGCGTGCCGGCTGGCACTTCGCCCACCATCGGGGGGAAGTAGCGCGTGAGGGCCGCCGCGGGGTGGCCTTCGATCAGGGGGAGCACGTCGCGGATCGTCTCCAGCAGGCGGATCGTGGAGCCGATCTGGAGGTCCGCCGCGTTGGGCTCATCGCCGCCGAGCAGCCCCTCCGCGATCCATGCGTCGATCTTCTCTAGGTGGCCCGGCAGCGCCGCGAAGTTGGCGCGCGCCGAGGCGTCCTCGGCGTGGTTGCGGCGCGCCATCATTTTCGCCGTGAGCGGCAGCGCGGGGCGCAACAGGGCGGGGGGGAGCGGCAGCTTCGCGTCGCCCGCGTAGCTCTCCATCGCCCCCGGCGTACGCAGGAAGGCGACGTCGATGATCCGGCGGGGGACGCTCTGGAAGACGTCGTCGCCCCACCGCTCGGCCTCCAGCACGCGCTCGCGTGTCTCTGAGTCCGCGGGCAGCAGCGGCGGCTCGGGAGCGAGCTCGTCGAGGCGGCGCATGATCGCGCGCGAGCCCACCACCTTCTCCCCGTCGATCCGCATCCCGGGGACCGTGCCGCCCCCGTAGAGCAGCGGGCCCGCCGCGGCCTGCACCATCGGCAGCAGGTCCACCCGCTTGTAGGGGATCGCCTTGCGCTCCAGCGCCACTTCCACCGCCGCGCACGGGTGCGACGCCGGCAGCACATACAGCTTGATGCTCACCACGGCCCCCGGCTCTCGCTCATACCGCGAGCATACCGGAGCGGGCCGGGCGGGCGCTCGCGGACACGTTCTTCTCTGCGCATATGCACTGCAACTTTCGCGCCTATACGCACTGCATATGCACTCGAAAATAAAAGACTGTCCCAAGGCCGTCTCCCAAGAGCTCCACGGAGCCGCACGTCCGGTTGGGGGGTAGGCTCTGCGAGCGATGCTGCTCGCTGTGGACGTAGGCAACACCCAGACCCACTTCGGGACCTTCCGCGAGGGTGAGCTGCGCGAGCACTGGCGCTTTGCCACCGTGCGCCAGTCGACCTCCGACCAGCTCGGGGCGGCCCTGCGCAACCTGCTGGAGCTGCGCCAGGTGACGATGGAGCAGATCGACGCCTCGATCGTCTCCTCCACGGTGCCCGTGCTGGGGCCCGAATGGTGCGAGATGGCCGAGCGGTACCTCGGCCACGAGATGCTGATGGTGGGCCCCGGGGTCAAGACGGGGATGCCGATCCGCTACGACAACCCCCGCGAGATCGGCCCCGACCGGCTCGTCAACGCCGTCGCCGCCCACGAGCGCCTCGGGGGGCCGTGCGTGGTGGTGGACTTCGGCACCGCCATCACCTACGACCCCGTCTCCGCCGAGGGGGAGTACCTCGGGGGCATCATCTCCCCCGGCGTGGAGATCTCGCTGGAGGCGCTCACCGAGCGCGCGGCGGCGCTGCCACGGGTGGACGTCACCGCGCCGCGCGCGCTGATCGGCAAGACCACGATCGACGCGATCCGCTCCGGGATCGTGTACGGGACGGCGGGCCAGGTCGACGCGATCGTGCACCGCCTACGCGAGGAGATGGGGCCGCACACCAAGACCGTCGCCACGGGCGGCCTCGCGCACGCGATCGTCCCCTACACCTCCACGATCGAATCGGTCGACGCCCTGCTCACGCTCACGGGTCTGCGCCTCATCTACGAGCGCAACCGCGCATAGGCCCACGCGCACGTGAAGCCGTGAGTGGTGCTTAGAGATCATCCGCGCGGGTCGGTGCTTCTCCCGAGCGCGTGCGCGCGGGGCCTCCGTGCCCCGCGTCGGCGGTGGTGCGTTCCACCCGGCCATAATGCGCTCATGCCCACACCTAAGCTGACCGACCCCTGGGAGCTTGGCTCCCTGCGGGTGCCCAACCGCGTACTGCTCGCCCCACTGGCGGGGATCGGCAACTGGTTCGTGCGCCTGCAGGCCAAGCGCCACGGGGCGGGGATGGCGGTCTCGGAGATGGTGTCGAGCCACGCGATCCACTACCGCAACGAGCGCACCTGCCGCGAGCTGTTGCGCATCCACCCCGACGAGCGCGGCGCGGCAGTCGGCGCGCCCGCTTGCCCGACCTCGATCCAGCTGTTCGGGCAGGACCCCGAGGTCATGCGCTCCGCCGCCGCCGCCGCGGTCGCCGCGGGGGCCGACGCGATCGACCTGAACATGGGCTGCCCCGTGCCCAAGGTCTGCAAGACCGGCGCCGGCGCCGCGCTGCTCGCCGATCCCCAAAGGGCGGTCGCGGTCGCGAGGGCCGCCGTTCTGGGAGCCACCGATGCGGGCGGAGAGGCCCAGGGTGGGGTGGGGGTTCGGGGTGGGGCAGTGGTGCCGGTAACCGTCAAGCTCCGCTCCGGGCAGCGCACCGGAGACACCTCCGGCTTCGAGCTCGCCCACCGGCTGGTGGAAGAGGCGGGGGTCGCCGCGATCGCCTTCCACCCCCGCTCCGCCGCGGTCCACCACAAGGGCGTGCCCGACTATGCGCTCGCCGCGCGCCTCGCCGCGTCGCTGCCCGCGCCGGTGATCCTCACCGGCGGCATGAACGACGCCCGGAGCGTACGCGAGGCGTTCGCGCGCACCGGCGTCGCCGCGGTGATGCTCGCGCGCGGCTGCCTCGGCAACCCCTGGCTGTTCGAGGAGCTCGTGCACGGGCGCGCGTCGCCGCCCACCCCCGTGGAGGTGCTGGCGGAGCTCCACTGGGTGATCGAGCGCGCCGCCGAGCATCTCGGCGCCGAGCGCGCGGCGCGGTACCTGCGCAAGTTCTACCCCTGGTACCTCCCCCGTCTCGGCCTCGACAAGGCACGGCTCGCGCGGCTGCAAGCCGCCCTGCAGGCGAGCGGCACGCTCGCCGAGGCCCGGGACCTATTGGATTGCAGCCCACCCCTCGGCGCGCCTGCCGCGCTCGCCGCGTGAGCTTCCGCGATTCGGCTTGCGGGATTTTGCCCGGGTTGGCGGAGCCCGTCCGCGCCTCGCTATACTGCTGCGCTCGCTGTAGCCCGCCGGCCCTGGATGGGCGCCCCGCCACCCGGTTGGGGGCTCGTCAAACGGCGGGTTTCGTTCGTAATCGACAGCACTCACCCCGCGGACTCGCCGCCCACCCGCCCACATGCCGAAGGACGTAATCCTCACCCCCGAAGGCTTGGAGAAGCTCAAGGACGAGCTCGAGCTGCTCTCCACCGCGCGTCGCCGCGAGGTCGCCGAGCGCATCAAGGAGGCGCGCGAGTTCGGGGACATCTCCGAGAACTCCGAGTACGACGACGCCAAGAACGAGCAGGCGATGCTCGAGAGCAAGATCGCCCAGCTGCAGGAGCGGCTGCGGATGGCCACGGTGATCGACTCCAAGGAGCTCTCCACCGACGTCGTGCAGGTCGGCTCCGTGGTGCACGTCAAGGACGAGAAGACCGGCAAGTCCGTGAAGTACACGATCGTCGGCTCCGCCGAGGCCAACCCCGAGGAGAGCAAGCTCTCCAACGAGTCCCCCGTCGGCCGCGCGTTGATCGGCCACAAGCGGGGCGACGTCGTCGCCGTGCAGGTCCCCCGCGGCCCCGCGCGCAAGCTCAAGATCACGAAGATCGACGTCGGCCTCAAATAGCCTCCTTGGCCTTTTGCACGAGCCGTCGCATCGCGTTGCGAACGCCGCGGGACCCGGAGGGTCCAATCCCAACTCCAAGACCGCCCGCCGCGCGCCTCGCGTGGGATGCGCACGAGCGCAGGTACTCTCTCGTCCATGAGCGCCGAGGAGCCCGCGGAGGGCCACCGTCACGGCCTGCCCGAGCTGATCGCCGCGCGGCGCGCGAAGCTGGAACAGTTGCGGGCGATGGGCGACGACTTCGGCGAGTGCACCGGCGCGGTGGCCGAGAGCGACGGTCGGGCGGCGGAGGGCGACTTCCCCTACTCGTTCCGCGATGCCGCGCCGATCGCGCAGGTACGAGCCGCCTACGAGCACCTCGAGGTCGGCGAGGAGACCGAGGACGTCCATCGTGTCGCGGGTCGCATCGCCGGGAAACGTGGACAGGGCAAGGCCTCCTTCCTGGATCTCGTCGACCGCACCGGCAAAGTCCAGCTCCACGCCCGCCTCGATGTGCTCGGCGAGGACGGCATGGCGCGGCTGCGTCTGCTCGATCTCGGCGACCTGATCGGCGTCGACGGTGCCGTGCTGCGCAGCCGCCACGGAGAGCTGACGCTGCGCGTCGATCGCTTCCAGGTGCTCGCCAAGGCGCTGCGCCCGCCGCCGGACAAGCACTCCGGGCTCGCCGACGTGCAGACCCGCTACCGCCGCCGCGAGCTCGACCTGATCGCCAACGAGGAGGTGCGCAGGCTGTTCGTGGACCGCGCGCGCATCGTCTCCGCCGTGCGCGCCTACCTCGACGGGGAGGGCTTCATCGAGGTCGAGACGCCCGTCCTGCAGCCGCTCTACGGCGGCGCGCTCGCGCGCCCGTTCACGACCCACCACAACGAGCTCGACCGCGACCTGTACCTGCGGATCGCGACCGAGCTCTACCTCAAGCGGCTGCTCGTCGGCGGTTTGGAGCGCGTGTACGAGCTGGGCAAGGACTTCCGCAACGAGGGCGTCTCGACGAAGCACAACCCCGAGTTCACGGTGGTCGAGTGGTACGAGGCCTACGCCGACTACACCGACGAGGCCCACCGCCTGGAGGAGCTCGTCGCCGGGGCCGCCCGCGCCGTGGACTACGCCGGGGAGCTCGACTTCTCCGCACCCTGGCGGCGAACCGGCTTCTTCGAGGAGATCGAGCGGCAGACCGGCATCGACGAGCCGGCCGCACTCGACCTGGGCAGGCTCCGGACCGCGATCAAAGAGCGTGGCCTCGATCTGAAGACGGAGGGCTTCACGTGGTTTCAGATCGCGGACGACCTGTTCTCCAAGTACGTCGAGCCGACCCTTGCCCAGCCGACCTTCGTGTTCGACTACCCCGCCAAGATCTCGCCGCTCGCGCGCGAACACCGCGCCAAGCCGGGCCTGGTCGAGCGCTGGGAGGCGTTCGCCGGCGGCATGGAGATCGCCAACGCCTTCAGCGAGCTGATCGACCCGGACGTGCAGCGCGAGAACTTCGAGGCGCAGGAACGGCTCGAGGTCCTGGGCGCCGCCGAGACGATGCCCTACGACGAGGCCTTCGTCGAGGCGCTCGAGCAGGGGATGCCCCCGGCCGGCGGGGTCGGGTTGGGCATCGACCGGCTCGTGATGCTCCTCACGGGGCGCGACTCGATTCGCGAGGTCGTGCTGTTTCCAGCGCTGCGCTCCTAGCCCGGCGGGGCGAAGCCGCCGGTTTCCTGGGAGCTCCCGGCGATGTGCTCGCGGATTTTCCGCTGCGCGAATCCGTGGGCTCTCGGCGGATGCCCGCGGTGCGCTTGCCGGTAGAGGACCGGGGGGCCCGTTGGTAGACTGTCCTATGGCGGCGATGGGACTCGGACGCTCATCTTTCTCGCGGTTTGAGACGAAGAGGGGATGGAGGGGTTCCCCCACCCGACTCATCCTCGTCCCGCGGACCTGGACCACACCAAGACCTGACTGAAGAAGGGGCTCTGCCAGCACCATGTTCGAGCGATTCACAGAACGGGCACGCCAGGTGGTCGTCCTCGCGCAGGAAGAGGCGCGCACGCTCAAGCACAACTACATCGGCACCGAGCACATCCTGCTCGGGCTGCTGCGCGAGGAGGAGGGGCTCGCCGCGCGGGTGCTGGAGAGCCTCGACATCACCGTGGAGCGCGTGCGCGCGCAGGTCGTGCGGATCGTCGGCTCTGGCGAGGAGGTCACCTCCGGGCAGATCCCGTTCACGCCGCGTGCCAAGAAGGTGCTGGAGCTCGCGCTGCGCGAGGCGCTGTCGCTGGGGCACAACTACATCGGCACCGAGCACATCCTGCTCGGGCTGGTGCGCGAGAACGAGGGCGTCGCCGCCCGCATCCTGCTCGACTTCGACGCCGACTCCGAGAAGATCCGCAACGAGGTGATCCGGATGCTCTCCGGTCCCTCCGGACGCCGCCAGGGCCAGGGCGCCGGGGCGCCCGGTGCCGGTGCGGGCGCGGGCGGCCCCGCGGAAGGCAAGAAGTCCTCGAAGCTGCTCGACCAGTTCGGGCGCAACTTGACCAAGCTCGCCTCCGAAGGCAAGCTCGACCCCTGCGTGGGGCGCGAGACGGAGATCGAGCGGATCATGCAGATCCTCTCGCGGCGCACCAAGAACAACCCGGTGCTGATCGGCGAGCCCGGCGTCGGCAAGACCGCCGTGGTCGAGGGCCTCGCGCAGCGGATCACCAACGCCGACGTGCCCGAGTTGCTCAAGAACAAGCAGATCTACACGCTCGACCTCGCCGCGCTGGTCGCCGGCTCGAAGTACCGGGGCGAGTTTGAGGAGCGCCTGAAGAAGGTGATGAAGGAGATCACCCAGCGCGGGGACATCATCCTGTTCATCGACGAGCTCCACAACCTCGTCGGGGCCGGCGCCGCCGAGGGCGCGATCGACGCTGCCTCGATCCTCAAGCCCGCGCTCGCCCGGGGAGAGCTGCAGACGATCGGCGCCACCACGCTGGACGAGTACCGCAAGTACCTGGAGCGCGACTCCGCCCTGGAGCGCCGCTTCCAGCAGATCCGCGTGGAGGAGCCCTCGATCGACCAGACGGTGGAGATCCTCAAGGGCCTGCGCGACCGCTACGAGGCCCACCACAAGGTGCAGATCACCGACGACGCGCTGCGTGGCGCCGCCGAACTGGCCGACCGCTACATCTCCGACCGCTTCCTGCCCGACAAGGCGATCGACCTGATCGACGAGGCCGCCTCGCGGATGCGGATCAAGTCGATGACCTCGCCGCCCGCCAACCGCGAGCTCGAAGAGCAGATCGAGACCACGCGGCGCGAGAAGGAGGCCGCGATCGAGGCGCAGGAGTTCGAGAAGGCCGCGGCGCTGCGCGACAAGGAGCGCAAGTACACCCACCGCAAGCGCGAGCTCGAGGAAGAGTGGGAAGCCGGCGAGTCCCACGAACGGCCCGCGATCGGCGAAGAGGAGATCGCCGAAATCGTCTCGATGTGGACCGGCATCCCCGTGTTCAAGCTGACCGAGGCCGAGACCCAGAAGCTGATGCGCATGGAGGAGGAACTGCACAAGCGCGTGATCGGCCAGCACCCCGCGATCGAGGTCATCTCGAAGGCGATCCGCCGCTCGCGCGCGGGGCTGAAGGACCCCAAGCGCCCGACCGGCTCGTTCATCTTCCTCGGTCCCTCCGGCGTGGGCAAGACCGAGCTGGCGCGCACGCTCGCGGAGTTCCTGTTCGGCGACGAGGACTCGATGGTGCGGATCGACATGTCCGAGTACATGGAGAAGCACGCCGTCTCGCGCCTGGTCGGCTCGCCTCCCGGGTACATCGGCTACGACGAGGGCGGCCAGCTCACCGAGGCGGTGCGGCGCAAGCCCTACTGCGTGCTGCTGCTCGACGAGATCGAGAAGGCCCACCCCGACGTCTTCAACATCCTGTTGCAGATCCTCGAGGACGGCCGGCTCACCGACGCGCAGGGCCGCACCGTGGACTTCCGCCACGCGATCGTGATCATGACCTCCAACATCGGCGCCGCCGAGATCGCGCGCAACACGCCCCTGGGCTTCGCCGTCTCCGACGACGAGACCGGGATCACCTACGAGGACATGAAGAACCGCATCATGGGCGAGCTCAAGAAAGTGTTCCGGCCCGAGTTCCTCAACCGCATCGACGACGTGATCGTCTTCCACAAGCTCGGCAAGGACGAAATCAAGCAGATCGTCGAGCTGTTGCTGCTGCGCATCCGCGCGACGATGGCCGAACGCGAGCTGCAGCTGGAGCTGACCGACCCCGCCAAGGAAATGCTCGTCGAGAAGGGCTGGGACCCGGCGATGGGCGCCCGCCCGCTGCGCCGCGCGATCCAGCGCTACATCGAGGACCCGCTCGCCGACTTCGTGCTGCGCGAGCAGGTCGTTCCCGGCGCCACCGTCGTGGTCGATCCAGCCGCCGAGGGCGAAGCAGGCGAGGTGCACCTGACGATCGTCAAGCCCAAGAAGCAGAAGACCCCCGTGGGCGTCGGC
>JBOGYA010000079.1:0-10720 GCA_050696515.1 Solirubrobacteraceae bacterium | reverse complement strand
GGACCCGCCGCATGCGGCGGGTCGCCCATATACTCGGCCGTCGTGCCCGACCACGCCCCCGTGTGCATCATCGGCGCCTCGGGCGCCCTCGGCTTCGGGCTCGCCGTCCGCCTGGGGCGCACAGGGATGCCTGTCGCGATCGGCTCACGCGACGCCGAGCGCGCGGCGGAGACAGTGGAGCGCGCGCGGGTCGCAGTCCCAGCGGGCTCGTTCGCGGGATACGCCAACGCAGTCGCGGTCGCTCAGGCGCAGACGGTGATCCTGAGCGTGCCGTTCCGCAACCAGTCTGAGACGCTCACCAACCTGCGGGGGGCGCTGCGTCCGGGGCAACTGCTGATCGACGCGAGCGTGCCGCTGGCTGCCGCCGTGAGCGGCAAGGCCACGCGCATGCTGGGCGTGTGGCAGGGCTCCGCGGCCCAACAGGCCCGGGAGATGGCGCCCGAGGGGGTGCGCGTGGTCTCCGCCCTGCACACCGTCTCCGCCGCCTCGCTGAGCGACCTTCAGCACGAGCTCGCGGAGGACGTGCTGGTGTGCGGCGACGCCCGCGCGGACAAGCGCGAGGCCGCGGCGCTGCTCGAGCGGATCGAGGGGCTGCGTTGCGTGGACTGCGGGCGCCTGGAGATGGCGCGCGTCACGGAGTCGCTGACGGCGCTGCTGATCGCGGTGAACTCCCGTTACAAGGTCCACGCGGGCATTCACATGACGGGCCTACCGGAGGAGTTGTGGGAGTAGGCGGGCCCCGCACGGCCCCGCCTGACACTACCGCCGGCCGGCGAGCCGGGCGCCGGGGCGAGGTGAGCGCGGAGGTCGTCGTCCTCGCCGGGGGCACCGGCGGCGCCAAGCTCGCGCGCGGCATGCAGGATGTGGTGGGAGCGCAGCAGCTGGCGGTGGTGGTCAACACGGGTGACGACGTCGAGATCTACGGGTCCTACGTGTCGCCCGACCCGGACCTCGTGTCCTTCTGGCTGGCCGACCTGATCGACGCGCGCGGGTGGGGCCTCGAGGGCGACACGTTCCACGTAATGGACGGGCTGCGGGCGCTCGGGGTGGACGTGTGGTTCAACCTCGGTGACCGCGACCTCGCGTGGTGCGTGGAGCGCGCGCGGCTGCTCGCCGAGGGACTATCCCCCACGGCGGCGCTCGCGCGGCTGAACGACGCGCTGGGCGTGCGCGCGCAGGTGCTGCCCGCGAGCGACGACCCGGTGCGGACGTGGGTCCGCACCGCGGCGGGGTGGCGGGCCTTTCAAGACTTCATGATCCGCCAGCAGGCCACGGGCTTGGTGGAGGGCCTTGAGTTTCGCGGCGCCGAGCAGGCGGCGCCGAGCCGCGCGGTGCTGGCGGCGATCGGCGCGGCGCGGGCGCTCGTGATCGGGCCCTCCAACCCGCTAGCCTCGATCGGCCCGATCCTGGCGGTGCCGGGCATCCGCGAGGCGCTCGCCGCCGCCGACGCGCCCGTCGTGGCCGTCAGCCCGATCGTGGGCGGGGAGGTGCTGAAGGGACCCACGGCCTCCTTCATGGCCTTCGCGGCGCTGGAGTGCTCCGCCGCCGGGGTGGCGGACTTCTACGGCGAGCTGCTCGACGGGCTCGTCGCCGACGAGCCGGTACCGGACCTCGCCGCCCTTCAGATCGACACCGCGATGCCCGACGCGCCCTCCCGCGCGCGCGTGGCCGAGCAGGTGCTCGCGTTCGCGGACTCGCTTGCCGGCTGACTCCGCGGGGCGCCCTCGCGGGTTGAACCCGGCGGACTCCCCCGCCCCTGACTATCTTGGGCGCGATGCGCACCGCCGCGATCCTGCCCGTCAAGCGCTTCGTGCGCGCCAAGCAGCGCCTGGGCCAGACTGTGGCGGACCCGCTGCGGGCAGACCTGGCGCGCGCGATGGTCGGGGACGTACTGAGCGCCCTGCGCGCCTGCAGCGCGGTCGAGCGCACGATCGTGGTCACCAGCGAGGCCGCGGTGGCCGCCGCCGCCTCCTACCAGGGCGAGATCGTGGTGGACGACACCGCCGAGGAGGGCCAGAGCGCCGCGGTGGCCCGGGGGATCGAGCGAGCCGTCGCGGAGGGCTTCGAGCGGGTGCTGTGCATCCCCGGGGACTGCCCCGCGCTCGACCCCGTCGAGGTGGCCGCGCTGCTGGCTGTCGAGCCCGGCGGCCCCAACGAGGTGGTGGTCGTGCCCGACCGCCACGGGACGGGCACCAACGGGCTGCTGCTCACCCCCCCGGACGCGATCCCCCCCAGCTTCGGGCCGGGCAGCTGCGAGCGCCACCGCCGCCTTGCGCAGGCCGCCGGGGTCGTGTGCCGCGTGGAGCGGGTTCCCACGCTGCTGCTCGACATCGACACCGGCGAGGACCTCGCGGTGCTACGCGAGCGGCTGGCCGGCGAGCCGCGCGGGGCGCCCCGCACCCGCAAGGTGCTCGGCGTGCCCACCGATCGACGATCCGATGCGATCGCCTGATCGGCCAGCCCCGCGCGCGGCGTAAAACCTCAGCCGGCCGCGGCCGCCTTGCTCTCGTGCCACTCGTGCAGCGCGCCGATCGCGCCGCCGATGACGCGGTCGAAGAAGGTCTCGCGGTCGTTCTCGTGCGGCAGCGGCTCGGCGGGGACCTCGACTTCGAGAAACTCGCACAGCGGCTCCCACCCTTCGCCCACGTGCCACACCAGCAGCCGCTCCGGCGGGACCGTGCGCTTGACCCGCTCGTTGTGGCGCTCGAACTGCTCGATCAACTGCGCCGGTGTGGCCCACCCGTCGGCGAACGAGCCCTCGGGGCCCCAGAACATGCGCTCCACGAGGTCGAGGTACCGCCGCCAGAGGGGGTCGATCTCGCCCCGGGCGCTCGCGAGCAGGCGCATCAGCTCCTCGCCGTGGCTGAGGCCGACGATCGTTTCGCGGAAGCTCGGCTCCCACGACTCGGGCTTGCGCACGCTGAGCAGCACCTTGGCGTCGGGGTACACGTCGCACAGCTCCTCGTAGAAGTAGCCGCCGGGCCAGTCTGCCGTCGCCTCGTAGCCGCCGAACACCTCCTCCCACGGGCCCTCGCCGTCCAGCGCGCGGTTCCACAGCTCGACCTGGTCGAGGTCGGCGAGCACGTTCACCCAGTGGTAGCAGGGGCTGAAGCCGAGCCGCTCGAGCGCCAGTTTCTGCGTGAGAGTGCCCGTGCGGGGCATACCTGCTCCGATCAGCTTCATATACTTCTCCCCTCCTTTTTGTGGGTCGTCGGTCACCGCCGGTCGCGCTGCACCTCAGCGTGCACTCTGCGCAACTACCGCTCGGCCCGCCGGTTATCACGATATTCTGTTGTCGTGTTGTGATTCTCAACGTGGCGTAACACAACACTAACGTCCACTCCCAATCCAGGGGCCAGCGCTTGAACGCGATCGACACCACGGCCGTACGCACGGCGACGGTAGACCTACCGGCGGACGGGCGCTCGCTCGCGACCGGCCCGCGGATCTCCGGGCTCACGGTCTCCGACGGCGAGCACGTCCTCTCCCAGGATCAGGTCCTCGACCGGCTGGGCCTGCGGGGCGACGAGTTCGCCGAGCGCATCTTCGCCCACTCCGGCGTCAAGCGGCGCCACCTCGACCTGGACGACGACTTCCTCGCGCGCACCCTGCAAGGGCGTACCGCGGAGGTCGAGGAGCGGCTGCTGCGCCACTCGGTGCGCGCCGTCGCGCGCCTCGGGCTCGACCCCGCGAAGATCGGCACCGTCCTCAGTTCGAGCCTCTACTCGCTCGGCCTGCCGACGCTCGCCCACCGGCTCGTGGACCACTACGAGATGGACCCAGCGACCGACAAGTACCACATCACCGGAGTCGCGTGCGCGAGCGCGGTGCCGCTGATGCGGATGGCCGCGGGGACGCTGCACCAACACCCCGGGCGCGACTGCCTGATCGTGGCGGCCGAGAGCATGAGCTCGATCCTCACGCGCGCCGGCGCCGAGGACCCCCGCGCCAAGACGGTCGGCTCCGCGCTCTTCGGGGACGGCTGCGCCGCCGCGGTGCTCTCCGCCGACCCCGGCGCGAGCGGGCCACGGATCCTCGCCACCCGGGTCCACCAGCTCGGCGGCACGCTCGGCGCGGTGAGCCTCTCCTGCACCGAGCAGGACACCTACCTGCACCTCATCCGCGAGCTGCCCGACCTCGCCGGCGCGGGGCTGCCCGGCGTGGCGGAGCGCTTCCTGCGCGAGCACCGCGTCGAGCACGCGGAGATCGACCACTGGATGGTGCACCCCGGCGGGCGGCGCATCATCGAGAACATCCAGAGCGCCCTGGAGCTCTCCGACGAGCAGACCGCCACGAGTTGGAACGCGCTCGCCAACCACGGCAACGTCGGTACCCCCTCGATCTTTTACGTGCTTCAGGACACGATCGCCCAACGCGACCCCCAGCCCGGAGAGCGCGGACTGGCCGTGACGATCGGCCCCGGGGTGACCGTCGGGCTGATGCTGCTGCAGTGGTGAGCCTCGCGCTCGCGGAGACACCGTGGCAGACCTGTCCGCCCGCAGCCTGAGCGGCCTGCCCGAGGTGCGCGCCGGGGATGACCTGGCCGCGCTGATCGCAGCTGCGCTGCACGCCGAGCGACCCCCGCTGCCGCTGCGCGACGGAGAGATCCTGGCGGTCGCGCAC
This sequence comes from Solirubrobacteraceae bacterium, assembly GCA_050696515.1. Classification (GTDB taxonomy): domain Bacteria; phylum Actinomycetota; class Thermoleophilia; order Solirubrobacterales; family Solirubrobacteraceae; genus Palsa-744. The sequence goes on along the minus strand of JBOGYA010000079.1, from coordinate 6,097 downwards.
AAGGTCGTCTCCAAGGCTGAGGGAGCCGTCGTGGCGCTCGCCGACGTGGAGCCCTCCGCGCGGGCCCGCGAGCTCGCCGTGGGCATCGCCGCCGCAGGCGGCGCTCAGGACAAGGACGCACGGGCGGTGCAGGTCGTGCTCGACCAATCGCAGGAGGTCCTGCGCGCCGCCCACGGGGTGCTGATCTGCCGCACTCACCACGGCTTCGTCTGCGCCAACGCCGGAGTGGACGCCTCCAATGCGGCCGTGGAAAACGGGACCGGGGAGGACCGGAACGGCCGAGAGAGCGGAGCGGGCGGGACCGAGAAGGACCGGGAAGGCGAGACCCTGATCGTGCTGCCCCGCGACCCCGACGCCTCCGCGCGGGACCTGCGCGCGCGCCTGCGCGCGCTGACCGGGGCCCAGGTCGCGGTGCTGATAACCGACAGCTTTGGCCGCGCCTGGCGCCACGGACAGTGCGACGTGGCGATCGGCTGCGCCGGCCTGGCCCCGCTGGACGATTGGCGCGGGCGCGCCGACAGCGCCGGGCGGGAGCTGCAGGCCACCTGGCTCGCCGTCGCCGACGCGATCGCCGCGACCGCCGACCTCGCGCGCGCCAAGGACTCCCGTGAGCCCGTCGTGATCCTCGACGGCTTGGAGCGCTTTACAACCGCCGAGGACGGCCCCGGGGCGGCCGCGTTGCTGCGCCCGCTGGAGCAGGACCTATTCCGGTGACAGGACTGTGGGCCGCTGACTACTGGTCGCCCGCGACAGCAGCGACCGGCGCGCACCCGCGATCGCCGCGAGCGGCATCGCCGTGGCCATCAGGCGCGTCGGCCCGATGTTGCGGGACCCGAACGCCTCGAAGATCCGTCCCACGCGCTCGTCGTAGGTCGCCGCGGAGAACAGCAGCCGCTCGGGGGCGTTGAGCTTGCGCCCGCCGGCGTAGTCGAGGATCGTCGCGGTGTGGCCGTGGAGCCCGCGGAAGTGGCGGCGGCGGTAGCGCCGCAGACCCCGCTCGAGCGGCTCCTGCCCAAGCAGCGCCGGGGCGACGCTGTCGGCGAGCCACTCCGAGGACTGCAGGGCAAAGCCGCAGCCGACGCCCCACAGCGGGTCCAGGGCGCCGGCGGCGTCGCCGATCAGCGCGAGGCCGGGGGCGGTCGGGGTGTGGATCACGTTGGTCATGTCGATCTTGCCGGTGACCTCCCCGACCAGGCGCGAGGCGAGGATCGGCGGGGCCTCGGGTACCGCGCCCACGAATGCCTTCAGTGCCGCCTCGGGGTCGCGCTTGAACTCGGGCAGGCGGTCCTTGGTCGGCATCACGGCATAGAAGACCAGGCCGCCGTCGGTGGGGAAGGCCGCCGCCATGTGCGGGTCGAGGATCCACAGCGCCTGGTCGGGGTAGGTCGCGGGCGTGGGCCCTTCGAAGTAGCCGCCGTAGGCGAAGCGCCCGTGGGGAACGGTCTTCGTGCGCACCCCCGCCAGCTTCGCCACGCGCGAGTCGCGCCCATCGGCGCCGACGACGAGCCGCGCGCGCAGCTGCAGCGTCTCCCCGCTCTGCTCGCGCGTCCGCACGCCGCACACCCGGCCACCGCCCTCGCGCACGAGCTCCTGCACCGTGTGCCCAAGGATCAGCTCGACCCCGGGGGTCTCGGCGGCCAGCTCGCGGATCAGGGGGTCGAGCCGCTCGCGGCGCAGGTTGACCCCGCTCGACACGAAGCTCTTGGCGGGCGGCTCGATCCACCCCCACCGGGTCCAGATGCGGATGCGCGAACGCAGCGCGCCCGCCTGCATCATCCGCTCCAGCAGCCCGAGCCGCTCGAGCGTGGGCACGCTGGAGGACTGCATGTAGTGGGTGCAGATCCGCTTGTACGCCGCCGGATCGGGGCTCTTCTCCACCAGCGCCACACGCGCACCCGCACGGGCGAGCAGGGTCGCCGCGGTGCAGCCGGCGAGGCTCGCGCCGACGATTACCGCGTCGTAGTCATCCGTACGCCGCGCGCGACCGCCGTGGCCGGCGCCGGCGCTCTCGGAGTCGTGGCTCGCGGCATCGGAGATGCCCTCTGGATGTACTGGATCAGTCATCGCTCAGCTCCTTTGCAGGCACGCATCGAGGGAAGCAGCACGCGCGCTCTATACTTCGAGACGAACTATACAGGACGAACTATGAAAAGCAAGCACATCCGCCTCACCACAACCTCATACGCAGTGATGAGCCTGCTCGAGCTGCTCGGCGAAGCGACGCCGTACGACCTCAAACAGGCGCTCGAGCACTCGATCGAGAACTTCTGGCCGGTGCCCCACACCACCTTCTACGACGAGCCCGCGCGCCTGGCGCAGGCCGGCTATCTCACACAGAGCCAGGAGCAGGGCGGGCGCCGGCGCAAGCTCTACGCGCTCACCGACGCGGGTCGCGAGGCGCTGCGCGAGTGGGCCGATTCACCCGGCGCGCCCCCGTCGCAGTATCGCGACGAGGGCATGTTGAAGGTCTTCGCGGGCGCCGACCCGCAGGTGGTGTTCGCCGGGCGGGGCGACTGGCACCGCGGCAAGCTCGCCGAGCTGGAGGGCTACCTGGAGAGCCTGCAGGCGGGGCTGGAGGGACGATCGCACGAAGACAAGTGGCGCGGCGCCGAAGCGACGCTGGTGGGAGGAATCAACTACCACCGTCAGATGATCGACGCCTTCGAGCGTTTCGTGGAGAGCGGCTTGCCTCCCAGCCCGGGGGACGAGGCCACCGACTCGCAGCACTCGCCGCAACGTTGAGGAGATCAGCCGGCGGACGCCGTAGCGCCGCGTCCTAGAGCATCCGCTTGACAAACGACCATCGTACTGCCATTGTTAGTACATGGCTACCACCAAGGCAGACCGCCTCCAGATCCGCGTGGACCCCACCGACAAGGCACTGCTGGAGCGGGCCGCCGCCACCGCACACCTGAACGTCTCGGCGTTCGTTCTGCAGGCCGCGGCAGCGCGAGCGGAGGAAGTCCTCGCCGAGCGTCCGAGCATCCGACTGAACGCACGCGCAGCTGCCGCGTTCACCGAGGCGCTTGCGCGGCCGGCACAGGTAAACGAGCGTCTCGCCGCCGCCCTGCACCGACCCCGCAAGTTCACCTGGCTTGACTGAGCTTCGTCGCCCGACGCCACTCGACACCGGTCGGCACAATCGCGCCGGGTTCGACTCCGGCGAGCCGGTGCTAGACGAGTGGCTGCTCCGCTATGCGGGACAGAATCGCCGCCGCGATACTGCGGCGACCTGGGTGATCCTCGACGCCGAGGATGTCGTCGTCGCCTATGCAAGCGTCGCGATGACGGGCATCGATCGCTCGGCGGCGCCGTCAAGCGTCGCAAAGCACACGCCCGACCCGATCCCAGCCCTGCTGCTCGGACGCCTGGCCGTCGATCGCCGCTACCACGGACAGGGCGTCGGCACCGCGATGGTCGCGCATGTGCTGGCAACCGCCGAGGAGCTCAACACCAAGGCAGCGTGCCGCACGGTCGTGGTCAGCGCCCTGCACGCCGATGCGCGCCGCTGGTGGGAACACCTGGGATTCCGCCCATTTGACCCCGACGACAACGGATGCAGGGACCTCTATCTCCTCACAGCTGAGATCGACCGCACCCTGAACCGACCCAGCTGACCAAACCCTAGCGGCTCAACCAAGCCGCACCCGCTTCAGTTCGGCTGCCATCTTCAGTCGTGAAGAACTAACCTCGCTGCTGGCGTTCTACGCTTCACCGCCACCTGGCTTGTCTGTTCGGCGAGTGCCGCCCATCGTCGATTCCACCGGAACCACAACCCGCCGGTCCTACACCACGACCGGCAGCTCGTAGCGCCGGCGGATCCCGTACAGCGTCGTGCGCTCCGCCGCCGGGCGTCCCGCCGCGTGGGCAGCGGCGACCAGCTGGTCGGGGTCCAGGCGCGTGCCGTGGTAGGAGCCCGCCAGGCGGGAGATCGACTCCTCCATCAGCGTCCCCCCCAGGTCGTTGACGCCCCAGCTCAGCGACTCCGTGGCGGCCTCCAGGCCCATCTTCACCCACGAGGCCTGCACGGAGCGCACGGTGCGCCCCAGCGCCAGGCGGAAGACCGCGGTGTGCTTGAGGTTCTCCTCGCGCGAGATCTCCTCCACGCCGTGGGTGCGTCCGAGCAGCGTCTGAAAGGGAATGAACGAGAGCGGCACGAACTCGGTGATCCCACCGGTGCGCTCCTGCAGCTCGCGCACCACGCGCATGTGCTCCGCGAGCTCCCACGGCTCCTCGATGTGGCCGAACATCACGGTCGCGGTCGAGCGCAGCCCCGCCGCGTGCGAGGCCTCGATGATCTCCACCCAGCGCGCGACGGGCAGCTTGTTGGGGCTGATCCGTTCGCGCACCCCGTCGTGCAGCACCTCCGCCGCCGTCCCCGGCGTCGAGCCGAGACCGGCGTCGCGCAGGCGCGCGAACACCTCGGAGGGCGGCTGGCCGGAGATGTCGCACATGTGCGCGATCTCCATCGGGGAGTAGGCGTGCAGGTGGATGTCGGCCCCCGCTCCACCGGCGGTGCGCTTGGCGAACCGCAGCCAGCCCAAGTAGTCCTCGAGGCTCCAGTCGGGGTGGATGCCGGACTGGATGCACAGCTCGGTGGCGCCGTACTCGACCGCCTCCAGCACCCGGCGCGCGAACTCCTCCTCACCGTGCTCGTAGGCGTCCGGGGAGCGCTTGCCCTGGCCGAAGCCGCAGAACGCGCACCCAACGGTGCAGACGTTGGAGACGTTGATGTTGCGGTTGACCACGAACGTCACCGTCTCCCCCGCCAGCTCAGCGCGCAGCTCGTCGGCCGCCTGACGCAGGTCCTCGATCGCCTCCGGCCGCGCCTCCGCGAACAGCGCGGTCAGCTCGTCAGCGCTCAGCCACTCGCCCTCGCGGCCCTTCTCGATCGCGGTCCCCACCAGCCGCGCGTCGGCCGCGGCCTCGTGCCGGCGAAGGTCAGGCGACCGGGTGAGCGGGCCTCCAGAGCCCCGCCGCGGAATGAACGACCAGTACTTCGCCTTGATCGTGTCCAGCACCCCGCGCGAGACCCACTCGGGGTCGATGTACTGCGGGTAGACACACAGGCGCTCGGTCAGCGCGTACCCGTCCTCCCGCAGGCGCAGGCGCACGCGGTGCGGCGAGGGGAACGGATGCTCCGGAGAGATGTGGTCCCCGTTCGCCGACAGCCCGCCGAGGTCGGTGGCCCCGGCCGTCACGAGCTCCGGCCACCAGTCCGCGAGGTTGGGGGGCACCTGGATGCCCACGTCCGGCAGCAGCCGCCGCGTCTCGGCGATCAGCCGCTGCATGTCCTCGATCGAGATCGGACACGCCCACTCGGGCAGCGGCAGCCGCGGGTTCGGGCGGGTGGGGTCGTCTACTCCCGTGCGCCAATACGCCCGCGCGGCCGCCTCCGCGATCTGCGCCGGCTCCCGGCCGTAGTAGCGCTGGTGGGGCACGAAGTTCTGCAGGATCACCTCCTGGATGTGCCCGTGCTCGGCGTGCGCCGCCGCCAGCGCCTCCAGCGATTCGACGCGCTCCTGCTCGGTCTCGCCGATACCCACGAGGATGCCCGACGTGAACGGGATCTTGAGCTCTCCCGCCGCGCGGATCGTCTCCAGGCGCATGGCGGGGTGCTTGGTCGGGGAGCCCGCGTGCACGGTCTCCATCAGCCGCTCGGAGATCGACTCCAGCATCAACCCCTGCGAGGCCGTCACCTCGCGCAGCCGCACCAGGTCCTCCCGCGAGAGAACCCCAAGGTTGGTGTGGGGGAGAATCCCCCGCTCGAGCGCCCGCTCGCACGCCCACGCCACGTAGGCGGTGAAATCCGCGTGCCCGTACTCCGCGAGCCTCCGCGCCACCTCCGCGTTGACCTCGGGGCGCTCGCCCGTCAGCACGAGCAGCTCCTTGATCCCACGCCGCGCCGCGCGGTCGATGATCGCGAGCACCTCATCGGGCGCGTGCAGGTGCGCCGTGTGCGTCGCGAACGCGCAGTACTTGCAGTAGCACCGGCACGTCCGCGAGAGCGACAGCGTCAGGTTGCGCGAGTAGGTGACGCGACGGCGCATGGCATGAGTCTATGACCCCGCCGCTGCTGTTCCGGTTGTGCACGCAC